>JAKFXP010000022.1 GCA_021731325.1 Parcubacteria group bacterium | reverse complement strand
CTCCGCATACGTACCCGATGGTTGTACTATAAAAGGTAATGTGAGTGCAAAGGGTGACAAGATATATCATGTACCTGGGTGCAAACTGTATGAAAAGACGGTCATAAAAGAGGAGGTAGGGGAGCGCTGGTTTTGCTCTGAGCAAGAGGCACTTGGTGCCGGATGGCGCAAAGCCTTAAATTGTTGATTGACACCCGTTCGCTATCTATTTTTTGTGCGCGGGGGTACTATGAGGGTACCTAGTATTTATAATAACTATATTCGTATGGAACTAAATTATCTTGCGATTATTGGTTGCGCAATCCTCTCGATGGTGATTGGTGGCGTGTGGTACGGGCCACTGTTTGGGCGCACGTGGGCTAGACTTATTGGTTCAGACCCCGATGATCTGGAAAAAATTAAGGAGATGCAAAAAAAAGCAGCACCCCTGTACCTCGTGCAGTTTCTCTTCACTCTGTTTCAAGTGTATGTGCTCGCGCACTTCATCAATGGGTGGAAAGAAGCGAGTGGTATCGAAACGTCGCTTTGGATATACGGTGCATTTGTGATACCTATTATCGCCGGAACAGTGATGTGGAATAATTACACCAAAAAAGAGGCCTGGACTCGGTTTCTTATACAAGCGGGATACCAGCTCGTACTCTTTGTACTGTTTGGGGTTATTCTCGGGGTCTGGCGTTAAGAGGGTATGCAGATTAAAGAACTTCTCAAAATAAGCTCATTGCCGGTTTTGATTGCGTCATTGTGCTGTCTATCCCCAATAATCGTGGTCTTGTTAGGTCTCGGCACGGTGGGTGTCGCCTCTTCACTTGCAGATACGCTCTACGGTGAGTACAAATGGTACTTTCGTGGGGCGGGGCTTGCAGCGCTCGCCGTGTCGCTCACACTCTATCTGCGTCGCACGAAGAACATCTGCACCCTCGACGAGGCGGTGCGGAGGCGAAATGAAATCATTAATACCGTCGTACTAGCGCTTGTCGCAGGAGTAGTAGGATACCTATTCTTTTTGTATGTCGTCGTACATTATATAGGGGTCTGGCTTGCAGTATGGCAGTAAATCAAACGATACGTATAGGGTTCGGCGTTCTCGGAGCTATCTTACTCGGAGTTTTTATGGTTGGTCGTTTTGAGGAGTCGCCTCAATCACCGAGACCACTCGCTGCGACATCAGTGAATGCATCGAGTACAAAAACTGGCCTATTTGCGGGTGGATGTTTTTGGTGTGTCGAAGCAGATTTTGAGAAGGTGCCCGGCGTGGTCGGTGTGGTGTCTGGGTACGCAGGAGGTACCTCCGATCAGCCAACATATGACACGTACATAACAGGGGGACATCGCGAGGTGGTTGAGGTGACGTACGATTCGACCAAAGTAACGTATACCCGACTTGTCGAGCATCTTCTCGCACATAGCGACCCTACCGATGGGACAGGATCGTTCAATGATCGGGGTATTGCCTACGCGCCTGCCATCTACTACGCATCGGAAGATGAAAAGCGCGAAGCAGAACAGGTATTGTCTCGTGTTGAGGCGGAGCAAGTATTCGACAAACCCCTCGCGATTGCACGTATATCCCGCGTGCAGTTTTGGCCTGCTGAGGAGTACCATCAGGATTATGCACATAAGAATCCGCTACGGTATGGCTACTATCGCAATGCATCAGGTCGCGATGCGTACATTACCAAGTATCAAAATAAAATTATGGACACCACCTCAGCCGCAAACGGGAAAGACTGGAACACCTGCACCAAACCTTCTGACGAAGAACTGCGTGCTATGCTTACGCCCATCCAGTACGAGGTGACGCAAGAGGAGGGGACTGAGCGACCATTTACGAATGAATATGATACCAACAAAGCAGAGGGGTTGTATGTTGACATCGTCTCAGGTGAGCCACTCTTTTCTTCAAACGATAAGTATGATTCAGGTACCGGCTGGCCCTCGTTTGTGCAACCCATTGCTACCGAGCGCGTGACGTTACATGAGGATAAAAAACTATTCTCTACGCGCACGGAAGTGCGTTCAACGTGCGCCGATTCTCACCTCGGGCACGTATTCGATGATGGCCCTACTAACCGTGGTGGTAAACGGTACTGCATGAATGGCGCAGCCTTACGTTTTGTACCTAAAGAGCAACTAGAGGCTGAGGGGTATGGTGCGTATCTCGTGCTGTTTACGCAGAGTACAGAGTAGTATGAGAGAAGTGGTGGTTCATACTTCGTTGCAGAAGGAATACCGATATCAGTGCACCGCTCCGATAGGCAAACAATTTGACCCACTCTTTCGTCCACAATGTACTCCCCAAGAGATGTTGGAGGCAGGAGTATTTGATGGATGGTACTTTCGGGGTGAACATGCTGAGTACCCTACACGCTGGTTTGCGCATGCAAAACTAGCACACGATGCACCTGACCCAACACTCAATTTTTTTAAAGTGCATGCCAGTCAACCCCTCAGCGTGTGGCAGGCAAAGGGATGGATATACCCCGATGATCCTCGTGGGTGGTTTGAGTGGTACTGCCGCTACTACATGGGTCGTCGTATTCCCGAAGAAGATATGCGTCAAATTAAACGATGGTATGCGATGCGTCGACACATTGCGCAGATAGTCCATAACTGCTCGTCGGGTGATCTGATGTGTCGTCGCCGACAACGACAAGCACTCCTTCATTGGGCGTATGATAGTCGCGTGTAACCACCACAGGTATGACGCTGCCGCAAGGTAAGAGAACGGTAGTCGATAGCGTCACCATATATGTAGGGTATAATCTCTCTATAACATCCATCATATGCAATCAAAAAAGAAAATATTTCTTATCGTTATTATCCTCGCTATTCTAGGAGGAATTGTTGGTATCGGTATGCTTAATGCACGTGCACAGACCCCTCCACGTACCGTGGTTGAGCGATTTTATGGCAATTGGATTGACGTACTCAAAACGGGTGCCAATCCGGTAGACCGTGATATACATACCGAGAGCGTATACGTCACTGAAGGGTTTAGTCGCGAGGTAACTCGTGCACATGAGCAAGGTCGTGACGGGGTCGTCTGCCTTGACCATGCACCAGCTACCTTTACCGTAAAAGAAGCAAAAATAAACGCAAATCAAGATCGAGCGGGAGTTGACTTTGTGGCTGATGAGGTGCGGGGACATGTCGTGTTGGTCACCGACGAAAAGGGGTGGTGGCGTATTAGCGAGGTAGATTGTCCTAAGATTCCTTCTGTCGTTCCGGTCACCGCATCTTCAACGAGTGCAACCACTACCATCGCTACGACTACCACAAAGACCCAATAACCCACATGACGTCTGCACTATCATTTCGGGATCGAGTGCGAGAGATTGTGCGTGGTATACCACTGGGTGAGACACGGACGTACAAAGAAGTGGCAACCCTGGCAGGCAATCCCTCTGCAGCGCGCGCGGTAGGAGCGGTGTTAAAGACCAATTACGACCCCGATATCCCGTGCCATCGGGTGATTAAGAGTGACGGAACTCTGGGCGGATATAATCGAGGAGTTGTAAATAAAGCGCGGATACTTATCCAAGAAAAGGGTGGGACGATGTGTGTATAACCATACAACTTGGAAAAAAGCAGATGGTACACTAATGAGCTATGGATGAAACCCCGTCATCACCTCCAACAAAAGTGATATTGCCTACAAGCTTCACAACAGTCACGCGCCTATCAAAGGCATTGGCACTTGCCTTATTCATTGCACTCCCGTTCATCGGGTTCGTGATTGGTGTGCGGTACGAACAGTATATGTCGAGTGATACAGCAGAGGCATACACATCATATGGACAGCTGTGTAGTAGTGATACTGAGTGCGTATGTGTCCCGAGCATTGGTTCAGCGGACGAATGTGGCAAGCCCGGGCAGCAGCCAGGGTGTGTGGTGGGGGTATGTGGCTGGAAAACCGATACTCCCCTTGTGCGTACGCCAGAGATACCTGAGCCGGTGATACCCGAACTTCCCAGTGAGATTGAGATACCGAATGATAATGCTACTACCTGTACGATTACGAATTGTCATGGACTCGATATTACCTGCGGGTTCGCAAAAATACCCGTCATGTGTACGATGATGTACCAGGTGGGCGATGGATGTCGACAGTTTGCTTCCTGCGACGAGGTGGACGAGCGTTGTCAGCCAGTATTGAGCCAGAAGTTCAACGATTGCAAATCATGCGTCGAGGTATGCGAGGCGAAAAACAAAGATAATCCAATAGATGTGCTTACGTGTGAACAAATGTGCCTTGGTAATAACTAGCGCACAGGTACGGCAATAAGGGTGTAGGGGTATTATCCGCTAACTACCGTTACTATGAAAGGATATATTGGTAATATTGAAAAAGTCACTCGTGAGAATACCGCATATCGTATGGTGCTGTACACTGCGCTGCACAGTCAATTGGTGGTTATGAGTATTGAGCCGGGAGCTGAGATTGGCGAGGAAACACACCACCTTGACCAATTTATTCGCATTGAAGAGGGGGTGGCAAAATTAGTTCTTGACGGTGTCGCACGTGAGGTTATGAAGGACTGGGCATTTGTGATTCCCGCCGGGACAACGCATAATGTTATTAATACTGGTGAGGTGCCCCTCAAACTCTATACGGTGTACTCACCCCCCGAGCACAAAGATGGCCTTGTCGAAGCAACCAAGGCCGATGAGATTGAAGAACATTTTGACGGGGTGACGAGTGAGTGATGAAGTATGAGTGCGCTGGAAGACAAACAACATACTGATAAAAAAGCGAGCTCTATGACACTAGTGTCATAGAGCTCGTAGTTTCATTCTCCTTGTGCAAGGAGGCGTTTGATTGCGATGGCGCGTACCTCCTCGGTCCACGCATGTTCAAAGATACTGACAATGCGTTCAATAGAGAGAGGGTTCTGGTCTTGCAGTGCTTGCAGATAAGGGGTGTCCGCCAATGTCTGACAACGGAGCACAACTTGCGTTGAATATGCGTTGTCCAACAACTCATCAGCCCGAGCGGGGGTCACCGTGCCGCTATCAAGCTCTTCTATAATGCCCTGATCCAACAATTCAGAACACCGTTCCAATACCTCAGGAGAGCAGGGATACTCCCTCGCCACACTTTCAAGAAAATCAGTATCGGCTTCACCAGACGCGAGTTGTCTCGTAATAACCAAATCAAGAGCTGTCTGACAGCGTTTCTGACTCTCGATTGATTCGGTACAAAAGTACAGCTGTGTAATCTCATCGGGCGTTACGCCAGGCTGGTTCAGCTGTATGCTAATCAGGGTATCAAGCGGCATATCTTTTTCAACCGCAAGTACCACCAAATGGTGAATGTTCAACAACGTGCTGATGTCGCGTATATTCATTATTGCTACTCCTAGTATGTGTGAGGGAACTACTGGTGATATATATACCATATCTATACATGTGCGTCAATGCATGTATACCCCCTAGGGGTATTATACTAGTGGTATATGAAATCACCCGAGAACAAAGTAACACTCGTGCGACGACTCAAACTTGTCGAAGGGCAGGTGCGCGGTCTGCAACGCATGATTGAGGAAGATGTGTACTGTATCGACGTAATTACCCAGACTTCTGCAGTCAAACAAGCGCTCTCGAATGTCGAAGACCTGCTCATGGAAGGACACCTTTCGCACTGTGCCATTGCACAGATTCGTGCAGGGAACCCAGAAAAAGCAACGGCTGAAATATTAAAGGTGTATAAGCTTAAACGAAAGTAGTATGACTACGTTCCAGATACAGGGTATGCACTGCGCGAGCTGTGCGGTCATTATCGAAAAAGCAATCGCCAAAGAACCAGGAGTTGAGCATGTTTCTGCAAGTTATGCATCCGAAAGTGTCCGTATTGCATTTGATAGTGCGGTGACCACTCCAAAAAAGCTGAGTAGTGTAATCGAAAAATTCGGCTACACGCTCGTCACGGTAGATGAGGTACCAGAAACGGCACCCGTCGATACACATCTTGCAAAGGAGCGTAGTATGCTTACCGTTATCTTGCCGATTGTGGCACTGTCGGCAGCACTCATGACTTGGGAGGTATTGTCACGCGACCTTGGGTGGTTGCCAAACATGAGTGTGGTGGTGGAGGAATTTATGCATCACCTGATGCCTATTCTCGCCACTGTGGTGCTGGTGTTGGCGGGACGACCATATCTCGCGGGGGTGGGTCGATTTGTGCGTCACGGAATGGCAAATATGGATACATTAATCGGTATCGGTACCGTAACCGCATTCCTCTATAGTTTTACTGTTTCCGCGTTTGAAGGACCTCTTGCACCCTACCTTGATACGAGTGTTGCATACTACGACGTTACGATTATTGTCATTGGTTTGGTGTCGCTCGGCAAATATCTCGAAGCGCGTTCAAAACAAAAAACCGGCGAGGCCGTGCGCGCCCTCATTGGTTTGCAAGCAAAGACGGCATTGGTGATTCGTGAAGATAGAGAGGTTGAGATACCAATAGGTGAGGTGCGTATAGGAGATATACTCATCGTGAAACCAGGAGAAAAAATACCGGTCGATGGCGTTATTTTGACGGGTACCACCACGATTGACGAATCGATGCTCACCGGAGAATCATTACCGGTTGATAAGGTGGTGGGTGCTACGGTGGTGGGTGCAACCCTAAACAAGCAGGGCAGTATCACGTATCGCGCATCTGCCGTGGGGAGTGATACGGTGCTCGCACAGATTATTCGTATGGTGGGAGAGGCCCAAGCGTCACGTGCTCCCATTCAGGCATTGGCCGATCGGGTGTCTGCCGTCTTTGTCCCCATGGTATTGGGTATCGCACTGCTCGCGCTCCTCACATGGCTTATTGTGGGCATACCGATTCTCGGTACCTCGGCCGCACTGTCGTACGGACTCCTATCATTTGTGGGGGTACTTGTGATTGCATGCCCGTGTGCGCTTGGTCTTGCAACGCCGACTGCTATTATTGTGGGAGTAGGCAAGGCGGCACAGCAGGGTATCCTGGTAAAAGATGCGGAACAGCTTGAGCGATTGAGTAATGTGCGTACCATCGTATTCGATAAAACAGGCACGGTGACCAAAGGAGTGCCGGAGGTGGTAGACGTCGTTATGCTCAGTACCACGATGGATGAAGCTCATGCACTTACTCTTGCAGCAAGTGTTGAACACGACTCTGAACACCCCCTCGCACAAGCAATTATAAAACGCGCGACTATGCATACGTCAGTATTCCCCCCCGTGTCACAGTTTGAAGCACTGCCGGGTGTTGGAGTGACGGGGGTAGTGGATGGGGTGCGAGTGGCGGTAAAAAAGCCGGAGGGGGTGGATAGTGATACGCGTATTCGTACGCTTGAAGATCAAGGCAAAACGGTGGTAGTAGTCACTGCGGAGGGAACCCCCATTGCACTCATTGCCCTGAGTGACACGGTAAAAGAGGAGGCGAAGCAAGCAGTACATGATCTTATAGCACAAGGTATCCAGGTGGTGATGCTCACCGGTGACAATGCTCGTGCGGCACAGTACATTGCACATGAAGTGGGCATCACGACAGTGATTGCAGAGGTGTTGCCTCATCAAAAAGCAGAAAAGATACGCGCGTTACAAAAAAATGGGGCACACGTTGCTATGGTGGGAGATGGTATCAATGATGCACCGGCGCTTGCGGTAGCAGATGTGGGGATTGCAATGGCAACGGGTACCGATGTCGCCATGGCCTCCGCGGGCATCACCCTCCTCCACGGTGACCTGCGCCGGGTCGTCCAGTCGATACACATCGCGCATGCAACGATGCGTACCGTGAAGCAAAATCTCTTTTGGGCATTTGCATACAATGTGATTGGCATACCAATTGCTGCGGGACTTTTGTACCCATGGTTTGGAGTGGTACTCAATCCGGTCTTCGCCGGAGCTGCGATGGCACTCTCAAGTGTCTCGGTGGTTGTGAATTCATTACGATTAAAAACGCTCCGCGTATGAAAAATTCCCCCACCCATACGTTGTATGTCACCGGTATGACGTGCACCGCATGCACGATGCTGATACAAGAAACGCTTGAAGAGCAGGGATTCAACGAGGTACACCTCTCACTTTCCGATGAGACAATCACCTTGTCAGGGATAAGAGACGAGACTGCAGCATCCTGCGCAGCATATTGCACCGAACTGTTACGCGAACATGGGTATGTGTTTTACCCCACGCGCCCTACCCATGGGTCAACGCTCCGCGAATGGTACGCAGTAGCCCCCCTGGTAGCACTCATTATTGTCGGCTTGCGGTCACTCGATCAGCTCGGTGTGACGACCCTCTTGTCGGGCAGGGACGCTTCCTTAAGCACTGCATTTTTGGTGGGTCTTGTTGCGTCGGTTTCGACGTGTCTTGCAGTGGTGGGAGGACTAGTATTGTCCTTGTCTGCTACGTATGCTCGAAAGGGGGCAACCATGCGACCGCATGCACTATTTCATCTTGGGAGACTTGGCGGATTTTTTGTACTCGGGGGACTTCTAGGTGCCCTTGGGAGCGTAGTACGAGTCGGCGTATATGGGAGTACGATACTCGGGATAGTGGTAAGTGTAGTGATGCTCGTATTGGGCTTACAACTCCTTGAGCTCACCCCTCGTGTACATGCGTTCACTATTCCGCGGGGACTATTTGACCGCATCACGGTGTGGTCTCGGTCACTCGGACGGGGAGCACCGGTATTGATTGGCACCAGTACTTTTTTCTTGCCCTGTGGATTTACGCAGTCGATGCAGGTCATGGCGCTTGCCTCTGGAAGTATGGTGCAGGGAGCCCTTACCATGGTAGCCTTTGCGTTGGGTACCTTGCCGGTGCTTGCTCTCCTATCATTTGGTTCACGCGATCTTGCGCAGAGTAAGTACCGAGGCGTCTTTTTCAAGGTGGTGGGGTGCCTCGTGATACTCTTTGCCCTCTTTAATCTGCATACGGCGCTTACGGTATTTGGTATTATTTAACATAATTATAAACAGTCTATGAATACATCATATCGTACGCTTGGTATAGTTTTGACAATCATATTTCTTGTTGGGGTTGGGGTATTTTTGGTCGGGGATGCTGATTCCGGATCAGGTACGACGATACGCAATAAAGACCCAATTATTGCAGCAACGGGTAGTGCGGTCATCGAGCAGGGTATTCAGTACGTCGATATAACCGCGCGGGCAGGGTATTCACCGCGAAGCACTCAGGCGACCGCAGGGATGCCTACGGTGATACGTATGCGCACACAAGATACGTATGATTGCTCATCAACGGTGGTGATACCTACCATCAATTACCAAGGTACACTTCTTGCATCAGGGGTGACCGACATACCCATACCAGCCGACAAGGCATACGGTACGCTTGAAGGGATGTGTGGCATGAATATGTATCAGTTTAGTATTGTGTTTGGATAGGGTGCCCACGTACGATATCATGTGTGCATGAAATTGATACAACTTAATATTGAACATGATCGGCATCTAGACCGTGTACTCTCGTTTTTCGAAGTAGAACAACCAGATGTCATGTGCCTGCAAGAGGTATTTGAAGAAGATCTGCATCTGCTTGCCGAAAGATTCGGTATGCATACGGTCTTTGCTCCAATGACGTGCACGGCGCGACGTACCGGAGATTGCGCGATACTTCCTGAAGGTATTGCACTTCTCTCACGCACCCCATTCTCCGCCACCACCACTAGATGGTACTTTAAACCCGATGACACCCTTCCTTTTTGCGATGATACGCAACGTGACACCGTATGGCAGTCACTTTTGACCGGTACGGTAGAGCATAATGGCGTGCCTGTCGTGTTTGGCACCACTCATTTTTATAAAAGTTAGAAGGGACTCCCTGACGACTTCCAACGAGAACGCATGAAAAAGTTTCTGCCGCTACTTACTGAGGCGCGCCCCGACATACTTTGTGGCGACTTCAACATTCCGCGGGGCACCGAACTGTACCACGTACTCGCGGATTGCCTGTACGACAATATACCACCAGAGTATGTGAGCTCAATCGACCCGGTATTGCACCGCGTGCCCAACCTCTCACTCATGATTGATTATATGTGGTCTTTGGAACGGATACGAATCGAAAACGTGCGCCAGGTCTGTGGCGTGTCGGATCACTGTGCGTTTGTGGGGGAGGTGTCTCTTACTGGACGCACGCTTGATGCACACCACCATTAGTGTGATACTTACCGCATATGCGACTTGATGTACCGTATGCAAAACAAGACACCGAGTATTCCTGTGGCGCGGCTTCTGTGCAAATGCTTCTCGCGTATTATGGTATTCGGACGAGTGAGGCGCATCTTATGCGAGACCTACAGACGGACACCCGCTACGGTACCCACCATCAGGCGATTATCGAACTATTAACGAATAACGGTCTGTATTGTTATGTACATGTGGATGGTTCGCTTGATGAGGTGCGTTCATTTATTGATCGTGCATTACCGGTCTTAGTACACTACATAGAAATGGATGGAAACGAACATCACTATTCGGTTGCAGTAGGGTATGACCACACCCACCTTACCCTGAACGATCCCTGGAATGGTGAAGCCTACAAAATAACCTTTGAAGAATTCCTTACGCGTTGGCGTGACGAACAAGGGGATTTTCCTCGATGGTACCTAGTAGCCTCTCAAGAAGATTTCAATATAGGTAAACAATACCTACCCCAAGAAGACTGAGTTAGAAATGTTTGGTATACTAGATACCGTATGCAAAAATTTGTTCTTACGGCGCTCGTCGTCGCTAGTATATATAGTATTCAAGCGCCCGAGGTACACGCTGCTCTATCGAGTGATGTGGTATCTCGGGCGATTCGTGTGTACTTTGCCGAAGCACCCATCATGGCAGAAGTGGCACGATGTGAATCAGGATTACGACAATACGATGCTTTCGGAGAAACACTCCGAGGAGGGTACGATGGAAAGATGATTGGACTCTTTCAGATTAACGAGACCTTCCATCGTGACGAGGCAAAAGCACGGGGGTACAACATCGATACCTTAGTAGGTAACATAGGATATGCGCGTGACTTGTACCGCAGTGAAGGTACTGCGCCATGGGAACCATCGGCGCACTGCTGGGCTTCCACCGCGTCAGTAGCGCAACCCGAGTTGGTATCATATGCACCCTCGGTTGCACCAGGGAGCGCTTCAACCTCTCTCGCGAGCACCGCCACCACCTCTGAAGGCACCAGCACTTCGATACAGGTATCGAAGGCACGCACCGTACTCACAAAAAACTTGAAATACGGAGTGATAGATCCCGAGGTGCGCGTGTTGCAACGTGCGCTCAATCGGGCAGGGTACCAGGTAACCGCACCAGGTGCGGAGACGACACGATTTGGTGTTGCTACCTACAAGGCATTGTTGAAGTTTCAGTGCGAAAAAGACCTTGCGTGTAAAACAAAACCAGAAACGAAAAAAAATATTGGACGCACGGATGCCGCAACGCGTGCGGTAATCAACAAGCAACTCGGGTTGGTAGGGTAAGTGATGATATACTGATAGGTGTATGCAGCGATATGCTCTAAATAACATGACTCCCCCAACGCGGAGCGGCTTTGCGTCGCCCCCTACTCCTTCGATTCCTCCAACGTGGGGAGCACAAACCATTGTGCCACCCCTGCGCACCGCACCCCCCGCATCCCAAACAAATGTCGAGGAAACGCACCTGTTAAAAGGACCGCTCATACCCGCACGGCATCGGGTGCAATACCAAGACCAATCGACCGGATCTGATCCGGCCGTTCACCCCGAATTACATCATGATGCCGTGCTCTTTGTGCGAGGAATCCTCAATGAGGCAATTCACCAGGGTGCATCCGATATACATTTTGAACCTCGCCGTAATGAGTATCGTCTACGGTTTCGTATCGATGGAGTGTTGCGCGATTTTACCCAGCGTCCCATAGATGAGTACTCCTTGACGGTAAATGCCGTAAAAGTACTTGCAGATCTTGATATTGCGGAACATGCATTGCCCCAGGATGGACACCTTGAGCTAGTGATACAACAAATCGACCAGAATAGTGTGGTGGGTCGTGGGTCTCGAGGAACTCCTGCACGACCACCTACCCCGATTGCAGAGGACAACTACTTCGATGTTCGAGTATCGGTCTTTCCTTCGGTGAATGGTGAGGTGATTGTGATGCGCGTCTTAAGTCGAGCAAGTGCACTCTTGTCCGTAAAAGACCTGGGAATGGATGACGCATCACTTGCACGCCTACAAAAAATTCTCCTCGCCTCGTACGGTATGATTTTGGTAACGGGACCTACCGGATCGGGAAAAACGACCACCCTCTACTCACTGTTAAGTGAGCTTAAGAGTGCAGAAAAAAATATCATCACCCTTGAAGATCCAATTGAATTTCACCTTGATTGGATGCGGCAGTGTGAGATACGTGAACAACGTGGATTTACCTTTGAGCGGGCAATGTCTTCGGTTTTGCGACAAGATCCCGATGTCCTTATGGTGGGAGAGATTCGTGATGCCGCGACGGCTGAATACGCGGTGCGCAGTGCGCTCGTAGGACACCTCGTTGGTTCAACCATTCATGCGAATACCACCGTGGGTACCATTGCACGACTTCTCGATTTGGGTATTACCCGCAGTCTCCTTGCGCATAGTATCCAGGGTATTGTGGCGCAACGGTTGGTACGAAAGGTGTGCGCGTATTGCAAAGAATCATATCAGCCATCTGAGTTGCATTTGAACCACTTTGGTTTAACGAGTGCGCAGGGGCCATTCTCTCGCGGGAGAGGGTGTGAGAAGTGCGGTAACACTGGGTTCAAGGGTCGCGTCGGCATCTTTTCAGTCATGCTCTTTACGGACGAAATTCGTAGCATGATTTTTGATCAAAAGTCACTTGTTGAGGTACAGACACTTGCTATAGAGCAGGGTATGCGTACCCTCAAGACCGATGCGGCGCTTAAGATACTTGCCGGCATTACCACCGTAGAAGAAGCCGTGCATGTCGTGTAGTGGTGACGGGACTCTTGCCAAGAATCTCCACCTGTGACATTATAGATTATCGGTTTATGAGGAACCTCCTCTTGCGCCATTTTTGTGGCGTTTTTATATCACTACCGTCAGGAACTACTAGAATTACATATGCA
>JAKFXP010000104.1 GCA_021731325.1 Parcubacteria group bacterium | reverse complement strand
ACGTCATGCGACACCCTCAATTGGTGAAGCGGATGTCTCTCGAGGGTCACACGATTGGTAATCATACGTTTACTCATGCGCCGGAGGTGCAGGAGAGTAAAGAGCGCATTACGTATGAGCTCAACCAGACCAACAAACTGGTAGAAGCACTCACGGGACATTCGACTATTTTGTATCGCCCACCCTACCTGCTCGGCATGGAGCCATTTCAGGTGACCCCTCGTCCCGGTGAAAAGCCGGTGTGGGATTGGGTGTATGAGGCTGGGTACGTGCCGATCGGCGTCGACCTTGACTCGGACGACTGGACGGTTGAATCAAAAAGTGCGGCAATCGACGAGATGCGTGCTGCCCTCGAAGCCAAAAAAACGCGATTTTATGGCTTCGACCAACATATTTTTCTGCTCCACGATGAACAACAGACAGCTGAAGCATTGCCGGAAATATTGGCAATGATTGATGCCTATGGGTATACCGTGGTACCCCTCCCCACACTTCTTGGTTTGCGAGATGAGCAAGTGATGCCACCGGTTGACCGTACAATGAGTGACATCCTGACCTTGGGGGTATTGCTGGTATCTACCTGGAGTAATCCAATACTCTCGGTACTGGTCGCATTCATCACCCTAGTTGCACTCATTCGTATTGCATTGTTTCTTGGGTTTAAACTGCGGCAACGACGGAATGCGGTGCGGGAGGATTTACTCTTGCCCCGGTTTGAGGGGAAGGTGACCGTACTTATTCCTGCATGGGATGAGTCGGAAAATGTACGCGCCACGGTACGATCCGTATTGGCAAATACTCGACAACCGGACGAGATTATTGTGGTTGATGATGGGTCAAAGGATGATACGTTTGCGCATGCACAGGCGATGCAAGCAGAGTACCCTTCGATTGTGCGGGCGATCACCAAGCCGAATGGGGGCAAATCGTCCGCACTCAATTTTGGTATTGCCCATGCAACGGGAGATGTGGTGGTGGCGATTGATGGTGATACGGTGCTTGATCGCGGCTGCATTGATGCGGTCGTACGCCCCTTTGCTGAGCCGCGTATCGGTGCCACGGCAGGTAAGATTATTCCCGCCAATACCTCAACTGCACTCGAAAAATACCAATACCTTGAATATATGGTGGGGCAAAATATTGATAAAGAGGTCATTTCGTGGCTCGGTGCAGTAAATATTGTGCCGGGTGCGGTGGGGGCGTGGCGCAAGGAGGTGATTATTGCGGCGGGAGGGTATTCGGAGGATACCTTGGTTGAGGATCAGGATCTCACCCTTGCGATTCTCGAAATGAACTACGGAGTGGTGTTTGTGCCTGAGGCTATCGCGTACACTGAAGTGCCCACCTCGCTGCGCTCATTTTATCTACAGCGTTTTCGTTGGACGTATGGCACCTTTCAGTGTTTGTGGAAATACCGACACTCACTGATGGGAGACCGAGCGCTCCGCTTGGGATGGTTTTCATTACCCTATGCGTTTCTTTTTAATATTGTCATGCCGGTTGCTGCGCTGGTGTTGAATATATCGATACTGATTGGGCTTGCGATGGGTATGATGCATCCGGCATTGTTACCACTCGTGATCTTCACCTTCCTCGACATGGTGTATGCGTACGTTGCATTTTTGCAGGAACCAAAAGAGACCCGTCGCTTTGTGGCACTCGTGCCCGTGCAGCGATTTGCGTACCTCTTCCTCTATTCAATTATTATTTTCTTGGTGGTGTTAAAAGTGATCGATGGCTCACCAACGAAGTGGAATAAGCTTAAGCGCACGGGCTCTGCGGAAAAGTTTTTTCGTGAACAGATGGGAGATGGTGTCGCTGTTTAGGAGGTAAGAGTGCGTTCGAGTGTCACAAATGTATATCGCATTTCTGCAATCGAAGCGTACACCTCTTCGATTTTTTTGAAGGGGAGGTGTTCGTACGGAGGGAAGTACGTGTCTCCATCACTCGTGCTCTCGACCAGGGTGAGGTACAGGCGGTCAGCAATGTCTATGGTTTGTGCGTACACCATTCCGCCTCCTATCACAAATACTTCCTGCGTGTCGTGGGTGCGGGCGTAGGTGAGAGCATCATCGAGCGTGTGTGCGACATACACTCCCTCGGGTGCGTAGGTGACATCGTGCGAAAGTACGATGTTGTCCCGTCCAGGCAACGGCCGTCCAATCGACTGGAACGTAGCTTGCCCCATAAGTATCGGATGACCCGTAGTGATACGTTTAAACCGTGCGAGGTCTTCGGGAATATGCCAGAGGAGCGCGCCCTTGTTTCCAATGGCGCGAGTGTGTGTGCTGAGTGCTGCAATAAGAGAAATGCGGGGTGTAATCATGTAATGCCTGGATATGCATATCACTGTACCACGATGCATGATTGGCATCGAGTCCATGTTTGGTATGATACAGGTACTATGATTGAGGAGACGGGCGCCAAAACAAGCGTAAAAAATATTTTGAGTTCGGGTGCAAATCTTGCAGACCGGTACCTTGCTGACTACGATGAGCTTGCAGGCGTGGTGTCGGATCTCAAGCGTATGGGGTACCGTATTGTGCTCACCCAGGGAGTGTTCGACATGATACATGAAGGACATGCGCGGTATCTCGAAAAGGCGCTCGAGCACGGAGATATATTGATCGTGGGTGTTGATACGGATGAGTTTACTCGTGCGCGAAAAGGCCCAAATCGTCCGGTAGTGCCCTTTCAGGAGCGACTCAATATGCTTGCGCACTTACGTCACGTGTCTATCTTGACGCCACGTGACGTCGGGCAAGATATTGGACTCCTTATCAAAACGGTACAGCCACACGTACTTATTGCTTCTGAGTCTACCAAAGATTTTCCCGAACACGAGATTGCGGCGTACGAGGAATACTGTGAGCAGGTGGTCGTATTGCCACCTCAGGCAACGACGAGTACCACGGCACGCATACGCTTCCTCACGATTGATGGAGCAGACCGACTCGCTCGCGAACTGTCCGAACGTATCCCCGGGTTGGTACAGGAGTCGCTTGAACGTATACGAAACCTATGAGTACTTACCTTGTTGCGTATGTCCCGGTGTTGCATAGTGGGTACCTTGAGTTGTTTCGTGCGCACCGAGGCACGCTCTGTTTGATAGGTCCTGATTTTGTGGCAGAGGATTTTCCTCGTCTCATACGCGATCTACGACAACTACCGATTGAGGATACACAGCGGGCGATTGAGGGGCTCGGTATTTTTGATGCGGTAGTGATTCTCGATGCAACGCGTGCGCAGCAGATTGCTGATGCGTGTGCACCGATTACGATGCCCGAAGAAGAGGTGAGTCATACCCTTGCTGCAGCCTACTTTGGTGCCAATCCGATAACGTATAGGAATATATTTTTGCGCTGGGATAAGCCCATTACCCTCCAGGAGCTTGAGGTACCGGTTGGACAAACGATAACCACTGACGCACTTGATCAGAAGTATATGCATGTTGCCGAAGGTGAGCAGCGTAAAAGTGCAGACTGGTGGCGTCAGATTGGTGCAGCGGCAATGCGCGATAACACGGTACTTTTTGTTGGGCACAACCGATATCTCCCGTCGGACTACAATCTCTTTGCGGCAGGGAATCCACGCGATAATTTTGATGCAGGAGAACATCCGGAGATTTATACCTCGATTCATGCAGAGGCAAGTATAGTAGCACGAGCGGCACATGAGGGGGTGAGTCTCAAAGATGCTTTGGTGTACGTAACGACCTTTCCATGCGCAAATTGCGCCCGCCTCCTTGCAGAAGCGGGCGTTTCAAAAGTGTATTATCGTGATGGGTACTCGCGTCTCGATGCGCTTGAGGTCCTCAAAGCGTACCGTATTGAGATTGTACTGGTGCGCGACTAATCGGTTGTTGAAGGAACTTTGTACCCCACACAGGTGAGTATTGGTTCGGCTCCTTTGGTGCTCGCCCCACCAACAATAAGCTGTGCGTGAAGATGAGTTACGGTGCCGCCCGTGTACTTTGTGTTGCCGGAACGGATCAGGAGCGTGCTACCGGGTATGTCGTATTCACGCCCTAGACGCTCAATGATTGCAAAGAAATCACGGTGCGCATCGCTGCCGAGCTCGTGTAATTGCGTGACATGTGTCTGTGCAATCAAGAGGAAGTGGTGTTGAGTGCCGGTATATGGTGCAAAATTGGTGGTTACAATCCAGTGTGCCGTTTCAAACAGAATAGGTTTGGTGTGGTACGACGGGAGGTGTGTCCGACAAAACGGACACACACCATCGTGTTTAATTTGCTCCATAACCATACGTTGGGTATCGGTGCGTGCGTGATCGAGGTTTATGTACTTTGTACTCATACGTAGCTCCTCATTAGATGGGGGTCGGGATACTCATGTGTTCGTGTGGATGGTAGTCGGTGAGCGTAAAATGCTCACGACGGGCATCTAACACATGAGTAATTGCTGGGTCTAAGGTAACGGTGGGAAATGGTCTCGGTTCTCGAGCGAGCAATTCTTCGACGTACGGAATCTGACTTTTGTATATATGCGCATCTGATATCGTATGTACATATTCGACAAACTCATAGCCAATCTCGCGCGCTAGCAACATGCCGAGTGCGGCGTACTCTACCATATTGAGTACCACCCCGACGGGTACATCACCACTTCGTTGGAAGTGGTGGAGCGACAACTCCTTTGTCTCAGGGAATGCAAGAATGTGTACCCAACCGTGACAGGGTGCGACCACTACTTTACGCACGAGCGTGCTGTGCTGCAACGTAAAGCAGGGAATCCATGGGCTCAAAAAGTGGGTGCGTAAGTACGGACGCTCTTTAATCTGTTTGATGAGGTGTCCAATTTGGTCAAACGGTTTGCCGTGTTCATCTGGCGGTGCCGTCCATCCCGGCCCATACGAGCCAGGCCCGAGCTCATGTTCGGGAAGTCCGAACATCTCGCATTTTTCTTTGGTGACCCATCGTTCCCAAAACACCTTTGGGCAGCCGTACTCCTGCAATTCTTCGAGGGTATGCGCGCCGTGTAAGAATCCGGCGAGTTCGCCCAGTGCTCCAGGAAAGGATTTGGTAAGGTCTCGGGTTGGAATGAGTGTAAATCCATTGCGCATATTGAAACGCATTTGCAATCCCATGAGCATGTATGCCGGTTCACCATGGATGGGGTTGATGACACGGCCTTCTGAGAGAATTTTTCGCATCAGGTCACTGTGTTGGGTGTCTGGGACGCGTTCACTGTAGGGTAGATAGTTCATACAATTTCTCCTTTATGGTGTGTGGGTATTATCTAGGTGCACTGTACGGGTTTGTTCGCTCCAGGTCAACAGTGGTATGGTATCCAGACTAGTGTACCATAGGGTACATGCCACTCACGCTCCCCGTACAACGCATCGACCCCTCAGTACCTCTTCCATCATATAGCTACGATGATGATGCGGCATTTGACCTCTGTGCGGCAGAGCAGGTGGTACTTGCTCCTGGTGCACGCGCGCAGGTGCGAACGGGTATAGCGCTCGCCATACCAGAGGGGTATGTGGGATTGGTGTGGGATAAGAGTGGATTGTCACACACACACGGTCTTAAGACGTTGGGAGGAGTGGTGGATGCGGGATACCGTGGGGAAGTGCTGGTAGGCTTGGTGAATCTGAGTACTGAAGTCTACACCATTGAGCGTCACCACAAAGTGGCACAAATGATTATTCAGAAAAAAGAAATACCGACTATTGTCGAGGTGTCTCGTCTTGAGCACAGTGAACGTGGTGTGCGCGGGTTTGGAAGTTCGGGGCAGTATGCATAAGGAGGAGCGTGTGTTTAGGTACGATATGTGGTATAAAAAATTAGTACCACCCCCATTGATCTTTTAAGCGCACACCTACAGGAGGTGCATCATGTTTTCAAAAACAGTCGTATTGGGCATTATATTTATTATTATGGCCATTTTGTTAATTTTGCACGTGGTTTCTCGATCCAAAGAAAGTCCAGAGGTCAAACAAAAGCGTGATGTGTTGGTTGCCAAAACCAAACAGGCGCTGAAGGAAAATCCACACGAAGACACTGAATAATACTAAATAACCGGCCATGGAAACATGACCGGTTACGTTGTATATAGGTACGCTAACTCCGTGTTATGTGTACCTGCGTGCCCGGCGAAATGCGGGAGGCGAGGTCATTCCAATCGGTATTAAGCATGCGAATACATCCTCGGGATGCGCGTGCCTGCTGCCGTACCAGGTGTGGTGTTGTGGTGCCGTGAATACGTACGGTTGAAAGGATGCAGCCGCCGTGCCAGGCAATCATGATTTTTCGTCCACCGATTGCATTTCCACGCTCACCAGGTTTGTAAGTTCGCTTGAGTGTGCGCCCTTTTTTCTTGGCTGCCGCTATGGTCTTATACGTAGGCCGCCAGCTTGCATGGTGATCTATTGCGATCACGGTACCCGTTGCTCCCGCTGTGCCGAGACATGAAGGTGTATGCGCAGGTGCGGCTATCGGATAGGTGTGGGTTTGACCTTGTGCATCGTAGAGCACCAGTCGCGGTTTATTGTAGAGGGTGTCGAGATGCACGGTAACATGCGCCTTTGCCTGGGTTATGGCGGGCATGAACCCGAGCAGACAGACAACGAGGTACCAGCGCGAGAACAAAGGGAAGGGTAGCGCTTTCATAAAAACCTCCTCAGGTTTGGTGTGGGTGGATGACAATGTGTCTATGTATAGATAATCACAAGGAAGACGATTCTGCAATGGGCTCTCCACTGATAATAGCGCGTTTACGTAGATCACTATAGAATGATACGTATGTCGATGAATGGTCAACCTATATGGGGCAATAGAGCACTGATTGCGGTGTGCACCCTTGCTCTATTGTTGTTCGTGTATGGTATGTATCAATCGACCACACGCAAGACTGGTGACGTACCGTCACAATCTGACACTGCATTGAAACCAATCCCTGTTGTACGTGCTACGCAGAAGGCATCTCAGTCTGTGCGTGATATGTGTAGCCGCAGTGCGTTAATTGATGGCAGTGTACTTGAGGTACATATGCCGGACACTACAGTCATTCCCATATACGAACAGCAGCCCGTGGACTTGCAAGGGTCGGTCACGTGTACGTCTGGATCCTCCATTGATGAATCAGTGTACATAGATCCTACTGGACGCTATGTGTTTTATTATGTAAGCACATATGAGGGTGGGGGCACACACATATATATGTTACATGCACGGAAGGAGTACGATATCTCCTCTGATATTTCCACACGCACCCAACTCCAACATGATACGGTAACCTTCGCACCCGACGGTACATTTGCTGCGCTCATTGGTCGGGTGACGGGGTACGATGGAGGTATCCACAGTATTGCAATTTTTAATATGGATAATTCATCTCTGAAGTTGATCTCGATACCTGCTGATTTTTCTTGTGTAGATACTAATACGTGCGTAGCAGGAGAGGTATACTCTGTCACCATACGAGATATTGTTGGTCATGTGGTTACCTTTGTGGTGACGTATGTTGCGTCGAGTGATTCTAGAATGGTGACACAGACATACACGTACAATACAGACACGAGTGTGTTACAAGTTCTGTAGTCAGTAACCACTAATCCATACTATTCGGGTGTCCGTGGTATACTGCTGGGTATATGGAGTATTCCCATGTTGCTACGCAAGATTCTGCGGTGCATGCTGCACTTGTGGGAGAGGAGCAGCGCGAAGCAGAGGGTCTCGAGCTCATTCCGAGTGAAAACTACGTTTCGTATGCGGTGCGCGAGGCACTGGGAAGCGCACTCACCAATAAATACGCAGAGGGCTTACCGGGAAAACGTTATTACGGCGGACAGGAGTTTACTGATGCGGTAGAGACGCTGGCGATTGATCGTGCAAAAGAACTCTTTGGATGTGCCTTTGCAAATGTGCAACCTCTTTCGGGAGCGCCTGCCAATGTTGCTGCATACTTTGCGTTGCTTGAACCGGGGGATACGGTATTGGGGATGGATCTTAGCCATGGCGGCCACCTTACCCATGGGCACCCCTTAACGAGTGTCACCAAAGTATTCAACTTTGTGCGCTACAAGATGAAAGATGTGGAGACGGGTGAGATCGATTACGACGCGATGCGCGCGGTGGCAAAACACGAAAAACCAAAACTCATTCTTGCGGGTTTTTCGGCGTACAGTCGTGAGCTCGATTACGAACAGTTTGTCTCTATAGGGCGCGAAGTGGGTGCATATGTGATGGCTGATATTGCGCACATCGCAGGACTTATTGCGGGGAAGGTGGCACAGAATCCGTTTGATGTGGGGTTTGATCTCATGACCACCACGACCCACAAGACGTTGCGCGGGCCACGGGGTGGTATGATCCTTACGCGTGAAAACGAAGAGATTGCGCACAAGATCAATAAAGCAGTATTTCCGGGACTACAGGGCGGGCCTCATATGAACAATATCGCCGGTAAAGCTATTGCGTTTGGTGAAGCACTCCGTCCTTCGTTCCATATATATGCGGGACAGATTCTCAAAAATGCAAAAGCGATGGAAGAGGTCTTGCATGCGCGTGGGGTGCGTATGATTGGTGGGGGTACGAGCAATCACTTGATCCTTGCGGATGTGTTTGGCTCACTCGGCGTATCGGGCAAAGAAGCAGAGCAAGTACTTGATGAAGTGGGTATTACCGTGAACAAAAACGTCATCGCTGATGATGTGCGAAAACCCCTCGATCCATCGGGTATTCGGTTTGGTACTCCTGCACTCACCACCCGCGGCTTTGATGAGCGCGATTGTGCGCAGGTTGCTACCCATATGCTCGACGCGCTTGAAGGGAAGGATGACCCGGCAAAAAAAGAGACCATCCGTGCCGAGGTGCGGGCACTTGCGCAGACACATCCAGTACCTGAGGTGTTTGTATAGCCCATATCATTAACTACTAAAACAATGAACGCAGAAAATCCATTCAACAATTACCCGCAAGAAATACCAAAGCAAGAAGATGCGAAATTAGAACAATCAGTGAAGGAGTTAAGTGCCGAAGAACATCTTTTGTCAAAAGAGCAAGAAGAGCAGTATGAACAATGGATGGCAGATCATCCGGAAATAGTAATAGCCCCAGAAAACTTACGGGGATGCGAAGCAGAAATCATGGAATTTGAAGAAATACTTACTTCATTTGAACTGAACCACTCTCTTGCAGAACTGCATTTGATTACCGATCTTACGCCAGAAGATGCTCCGAAGTATCCTTTGCGAGAATCAGCCAAAGCTGCACTCACTCCTATTGTTGCAAAACTGAACATATTAAAAAACGAAACAAATATTAAGCCTGAACAATATGAAGCATTGAAAGCAAAATACACACGTCTCTCAAGAGCTGTTGGGATGATACACAACAACAAAGTGGATCACAATAGGTAATTGACGTCACGGGGTTTATTGGTATAGACATGTATACGAAGATATTATGGCTCTTGTGCGCACGATTATGATTGCGGGAAAAGAAGTACCCTATACCCTTATGCGAAAACTACGACACCCGCGCATGACCCTCTCGGTGCGTCGCGGAGGGAGGGTAACCGTCACGGTAGGGCGCTCGACACCCCTGGGGAGCGTAGACCATTTTGTGGAGAGCAAACGACTCTGGTTGCATGAGGTATTGAGTCGCTTGTCAGTCACGAGTGTACACGATCCGCGCACTGCGCGCACTGAGTACGAAGCACACAAAGAAGCGGCACGCAGACTGGTGCATGACGAGCTTGACCGACTCAACCTACACTATGGATTTGTCTACGGACGAGTAAGTATTCGTGCCACGACGAGCAGGTGGGGAAGTTGTTCATCACAAAAAAATCTCAATTTCTCATACAAAGTACTCTTTTTGCCGCCACTTCTCCTTGAGTACGTACTGGTGCATGAGCTCTGCCACCTGCGCGAAATGAATCACGGGCCAGCATTCTGGGCACTGGTGGCAGAAGTAGTGCCCGACTACCGAGTGCGAAGAAAAGCGGTACGTGCGGTGTCGCTCGTGTAAGGAAGTGCTCGTGCCTGCGTCAGTAACCAGTCAGTCTATGAAAAAAACTAAACATAATTGGGGTCAAAAGGTGGAGGTAAAGGATAGGACGATGTCCTATTTTTTGCGTGGTATGAAGACATTGTGGGAACTTTTGGGAGCTGAACGTCCGGTGATTGGGGTAGTTATTCTTCTTACGGTACTCACCACCGCACTTGAAATAGCATTCTCATTTTTCTTAAAGCAAAGTTTTGACGCGCTCCCGTTTGCGGTTGAAACACATATATGGACGTTTGCACTGAGTGTTGCAGCGATAGGGTTGGTGGGTTCACGCCTCCTCCATATCACGATTTGGCGTTTTATACGAGAACCGATGATGCTCAAGTCGCTCATCCGGCTCGAAAATAGATGGCCGGTTATCGCCCATGAAAAGCTGCTTGCACTCACGCTCGGCTTCCATGAACAATCAAACACCGGTCGGCAGGTGGCAAAGATTCAGAAGGGGGTTGATAAACTGTTGGATATTGTCTCGAATGTTTCGTGGGGATTGCTCCATGCGCTTTTGTATCTCAGCATGAGTACGATCTCCATACTCCTGTTGGATTGGCGCCTTGGTCTCATCTTCCTTATTCCTATCATACCTGCCGCACTCATTATTGTACGTACGCAGCAACGCTTTACCCCCGAATGGGAAAAGTGGGAAAAGAAAAAAGAATATGCGAGTGGGCTCTTTTTTCAGTCGCTCATTAATATATCAACCGTTCAGACCTACAATCAAGAGGAGCGGGAGCGTGTCCGACACCTGGCGGTACGTACTGATATGGAGGAGTTGGATACCACGATCTCACTTACCCAGCAGCGGTACTTTTTTGTGGTTGGGGGGTTACTGCAGGGATGTTATCTGGCGACCATTGTGACCGGTATCCACCTGGTGGTGCAGGGTGAGGTGAGTCTCGGTACCATTGTGTTTATTGCAACCACGGGTGGTGTGGTGATTAGTAGTGTGTGGGAGATGATTCATATATATACTCGAATCATGCGCAACCTGGTTGCTGCCGAACGTATGAAAGAGTTGTTGGATGAAGTGCCGGACATCGTACCCTCTTTGGATGCGGTGATACCCGAGTCGGTGCAGGGGGTACTGACGCTTGATAACGTCTCGTTTGCCCATACAGGCAAAGAGCATGAGACCTTACGGGAAATTTCGCTCACGATTCCTCAGGGCGCACTGGTAGCTCTGGTAGGGAGGAGTGGTGCAGGGAAGACAACCCTGGTGCGACTGCTTGCGCGCGTGTATGACGTAACGCAGGGTAGGGTACTCTTCGATGGTGCGGATATCCGGACGCTCGACCTCGCCTTCTATCGTCGACTTTTTGCCTTTGTGTCGCAGGACATTGAGGTGTTTGATACTACGTTGCGTGAGAATGTGGCGTATGCGTTTCCGGACGCAGATGACTTGTTGGTGCATGATGCGCTTAAGGCCGCACACCTCGCACATGTTATTGGCGATGCAGCGCGTTTTCCTAAGGGGTTGTTGACCGAAGTGGGTGAGCGGGGGGTACGACTCTCGGGGGGCGAGCGCCAGCGCGTGGGTATCGCGCGCGCGTACGTCGCGCTGCGTGCCGGTGCACGTGTCCTCGTCCTGGACGAGGCGACCTCGAGTCTCGACTCAGAGTCTGAGCGTGCCATTCAAGAAATGATCGAAGGGCTGCGCAGCGAACTTAATTTTTCGATTGTGGCGATTGCACACCGACTATCCACCGTACAGCGTGCAGACACCATTGTGGTACTCGATGCAGGGAAGTTGGTAGAGCAGGGTACGCATGCGGTGCTCAAAAAACAGGGAGGGATATATGCAAAACTTGTCGCGCTTCAAGGACTGGGTGAAGTGAAGGAGCGGTAGAGTGCGTAGGTATTGGTTGTCTGTGCACCATAAAAAAAGACCCTTAATACGATTGTACTAAAGGTCTTTTGAGTGTAGGTGCTTTTTTAAATCAAGCAACTTTCAAATACTGTAGCCAGGTTGGCAGCAGGTCGAACAGTCTGCTTATTTTCGTACCTACCCAATCGTGTGGCTTTTTGTTGGTTGGTAGTTCAACCCCGTCAACCAGTATGGTTGGATGTTCTAGGTAGTACTTGGGTACAAGAGGCAATGGATCCTTGCCGTTCCAGGTGTTGTATGGGGCACATGCTCCGGATACTTCGTTGCAACGTATGCAAATAAGTAAACAAAGTGCTATATGCAGCACAAATTGACTGTGCTCGTGCGCTAGTATTGCTAGGGCTTTCTCGTATGTAGGTACCTTGCCGTTCAGGGTAATAGCGTACGAGATTGGGCAACCAATCCACCCAGGGTAGTCAGGTACTCCCGCCTGTGTGGCAGACGTAGCGCCAACCAAAAAGGTTACTGTATGTTGTTGTGTCCTCATGACCGCGTCCTCTCTCAAAGATCAGAAAGAGACATTATACAGTATTTTTTAAAAGTTGTCAACAAATTCGGTGTACCTGCTCACAACGTTGAACCTCTATCATAGGGGGATGTGTATAGGTGGAGAGCGGGATATATGCGCCCATGTATACTAAAGGATATATGGAATTCATCACGGTAGTACTTTGCATTATTAGTATCATGCTCTGGTCGCGCGTTTCAAGCCTGCGCACAAGACTGGAGCACATGGAACGTTATTTGGCGGATGCCACCAAGAATATTACCCGTGCCGAGTCGGTAGCGCAGGCTCCGTCAGCTACCGCATCGACAACCGTACCGATTCCCCCCGTCGACGCCCAGACTGCGCTGCAGAGTGTGCATATGTCAGAGGCGCCTGAACCAAATATTCTTGCCTCGTTCCTTGCGTGGTTGGCGACCGATTGGCTCATGAAGCTCGGAGGCTTTTTGGTTATTTTGGGATTAGGATGGTTTGTAAGCTTTGCGTTTGCCAATCAGTGGATTGGTCCTATGGGACGCATTGCACTTGGGCTCGTAGTGGGAGCAGGAGTGCTTGTGCTTGGTCGATACCGTCTTGGTGCATATATCACACAAGGAGCCGTACTCATGTTTGTGGGTGCAACCGGTATTGTTCTCACGCTCTACGCTGCGCGAGAAGTATATGATTTCTTTTCGCCTGCAAGTGCGCTCATCCT
>JAKFXP010000075.1 GCA_021731325.1 Parcubacteria group bacterium | reverse complement strand
ACAAACGCTCGCTATGACTTTTCCTACTGGCACGGGAGTGGATGGTCAACGCGCGATACTCTTGAGACATCTATGTCTGATACCGTAGAACCCTACGGTGAGCCGGTGGCACTTGCCGCGGCAAAATATCAGCAATCCGCAGGTTCGGTACGCTCACCAATTGTTGATTTTGACCTCGTACCCAATCAGCTCACCTGGGGTGAGGTATTGTGGACGACAACCGAATCTGCAGGCACCGATGTGACGTTGCAGGTATATTACGCAACCACGACCGCTACCTGCAATGTATTGGTACCCGATGCCGCACTTGCGGGCAACTCCTCAGGGTATGCGGCAACCTCGAGCCCGCTTGATCTCTCATCGCTTTCAACCTCGACCTATAACATGCTCTGTATTAAGGCCTCACTCACCTCGAACACGAGCGAGTCCCCCACACTCGATGACTGGACGATGTCGTGGGAGCGGGTACCATATCTTACCCAGACGCATTACAAGTGGTATGCCAATACCAATAGCGCAACACCAAGCGATATTTGGCCTATCGGTACCAATGCCCTCCTCGAAGATGAAGCCATTCCAGCCTCATACGCACCAAGTAGCGGGGAGGTGCTTCGGTTACGATTGGGGCTCCTAGACTCAAATGTGACACTCCCCTCATCTTCCGCTGCGTTCAAATTACAATGGGCAGAGGGTTCAGTCTGCTCCGCGGCACTCTCATGGAGTGATGTGGGCGCAATTGGAAGTGGGGTAGTATGGCGTGGATATAATAATGCCTCGCCGGTCGATGGCTCAACGATTCCTTCCCGGGTACTCTCGACCACTGATGTGTCGCTTTCGTATGAGGAGGAAAACAATACCGCTACCAATACGAGCGCGGTCACGTCAGGACAAGAAGCAGAGTTCGACTTCGTGCTACTCCACAATGCTACCTCAAGTACCAGCTACTGTTTCCGACTCATGAATGGTGACGGTACGGTGTTGAATGGGTACGATCGATACCCGCAACTCATCACGAATGCCCCTCCGAGTACGCCGGTTTTGAGTACGCCGTTTACGTACGAAGCGCTTGCGTCAACTACTCCTCACTTCACCTTTGTGGCAGAAGACGGTAAGAGTGACGACATTCACTATGAGGTTGAGGTAGATGACGATGTGGCGTTTGGTAGTCCCGCGCTTGATAGGAATAGTGAAGATCACTTTGATGAGTTTACCAACACCGTGACCCCCTCAGACCGTAGTCCGTTTAACAGTGGCCAGGCAGTACGCTTTGTTCCAACCTCCGCTCTTTCAAACAACACGACCTACTGGTGGCGCGTACGAGCGCGTGATCCGAATGGGAGTAATGCATGGAGCGAGTGGTCAGATGCACAGAGTTTTACGATAAATACCTCTTTGACGATATCAACCTGGTACCAGACCACTATCGAACAGTTTTTGGAAGATGATCACGAACAAACCGAAGCGACCTCTACCAATGACATCGTCCTTACCCCCCCAAACACTTCGGGTACTACCACAAGTCCGCTTATAGATTTTGACTGGCATACGACGGGTAATGCGTGGGGTACCCTAAACTGGAATGATAATGAAGCGAGCGGAGATATTCGGTATCATATTGAATTTAATAGTGGTGGGGTATGGTCACTTATTCCGGACAGCGCACTTTCGGGCAATGCGGCGGGGTATGGTACGGGTGCACCGATCTCATTACTTGGTCTTGACCCGACGGTGTACAACGAAATTCGTGTCCGTGCAAACCTTACCAATATTGGGGGTAGTCCACGTCTCAACGACTGGACAATTAGTTGGGGGCTCGCGGTGTCACAAACCACGCAGGTCACTCTTTTTGATAATGAAAAAGTAGGCACCACCACGCCCTCGTTTACGTTTTATTCGACCGATCCCCAGAATAATGACTTGCAATACGAGTTCCAGTGGTCTTCAACACCCACGTTTACCTCCTCAAGCACCCGCACGTCGGGATTGGGAGCTGGGTTTACCAATACCGCAAGTTCAACCGACCTCTCACCGTTTGTGGCGGGCGACACCATTCGCTACACGGCGACGAGTGGTGATGCCTTTGTAAACGGCAGCACGTACTGGTGGCGGGTACGTGCAAAAGACCCTGGAGGCGGCGATACCTGGAGTGTGCATTCGCTGGTACGCAGCTTTACGGTAGACACGTCGGTGTTGGTATCAACCTGGTTCCAAACCACCGATGATCAATTTACTACTGATGTACTTACGAATACGGAGACATATGGCTCCGACCAAGTGCGCATCACCTCCACCATTCGTGAGTCGCTCATTGCGTATGCGGAAGGAGTGGTGCAAACACCCCGGTATCGTCTGTGGACGGGTACCGCATGGGGTACCGAACGAAGCGCCGAGAATATCGGTGAACGTATTTATTGGATTAAGTCTGCAGCAGCACCAACGCGCAACGAATACGTCATGGTAACGGGAGGACTTTCGGGAACGGTGAAAGCGCAGGTATACAATGGTACCGCGGCGACCTGGGGTAATCTCACCACCCTCTCGGTACCCGCCGCAACGAACCGCCGTGGACTTGATGTTGCGTACGAAACCACTTCGGGAGATGCAATCGCGGTCTCTTGTTATGGTACCGATGCAACCTACAATGTATGGAACGGCACCAATTGGAGTGGCACCTCAACCATTAATCTTGGATTTACACAAAACTGTGAGTGGATCGAACTCTCGAGTAACCCAACATCCGATGAGATCATTGTCGTTGCGCGCGCAAACACGACGAACACCCCGTATGCTTTTGAGGCACAGGTATGGAGTGGATCCTCGTGGAGTAATGCCACGACCCAAGGTCTTATGGAGGCGGCAGATGCAGAAAACATGGGTATGGATGTTGAGTACGAGGAATCGGGAGGTCAAGCGGTGCTCGTCACTGCAAACGGTACGGCCGCAAACTTCCACTACCGAACCTGGAATGGAAGCGTGTGGACAGGAACCTCATCAATAACGACGGCTGATGATGTGGAACGACCTAAGCTCAAGCGTGATGTCGGGTCTGACACGATGGTGATGTGTTATGTAGCACAAAACAATGGTATTTACTACACTCGGTGGACGGGGTCTGCATTCATTGCGCCGGCACAGCTCAGTGCAGATAGTAACAGTAAAGATGGAGGACATTCGTATGATTGTGAGTTCGAAACAACTGCAGGACGAGACGGATATATCATGTTCCCATACACCGATACGACGAATGACTGGTATCGATCAACCAGCACCACGGTTCTTTCAGGAGAAACCGTGCTTAATCCCACAGCGTATACCGGTAGTTGGTCAATACAAACGGCACGTACGGGAGACGGGAATATTCTTGCAGCATTTTGGGATGATGCCAACACACAATTTGATTTTTCTTATTGGAATGGAACAACCTGGGCGACCAAACAGACACTAGAAACAAACGTGTCCACTATCGTAAATCCAATCGTACCGATTGATATCGTTGCACGTCGATATACGTCATTTACCTCGGGTACGCTGGTAAGTGACCCGGTCGTCTTTACGCAAGGTTCAGGCCCTCGATGGGGTAGTGCAAGTTCCACCGATACAACTCCGGGGAGTTCATCCATCCTGTACCAACTTGAGTATTCAAGCGATGGGGGTGACACCTGGGCACTCATTCCGGATGGGGTGATGCCGGGCAACTCGGTAGGTACGACCAGTAACAGCGTCGACCTTTCTGGTCTCTCGTATTCGACGTATGGCACGATACGATACGTTGCTAACTTTGTGTGTAATGCAGGTGATTGCCCCATACTGCATGACTGGACGATTGGGTGGTCTGAAGGTATTACCATCTCCGGTACCGCAAAAGAATATGATGAAAGTACTAATGTGACATCGGGCACGGTTGCGGTTGCGGTTAATGGGGTATTGCAAAGTGGAAAGACGGGCAGTATTGCGGGAGGAAGTTGGACTATCCCAAATGTGACGATGTTCCCGGGCGATATCATCACACTCTTTATTGATGGAGCGGGTGATCAACAAGAAGCTGCCGCAGTGAGTCACTATGATGGTATTGGTAACATGACCGGTGTGGAGCTCTATGAAAAACATCTTACGATTGGTACATCGGACGCAACGACGACGACCAACGCCAATATCGCGCTCTATGATTACACGACCTCCGGTGATGAAGATCTGTTCTTTGATGTGGATGCGGGGAATGATTTGTATGTCTGTGGCACGAGCTCAACCGGATGTTTTGATGCGAAACTGTATGTAGCCACTTCGAGTACCTACCGACCAGATAGTGCAAATTCAGGCACGCTATATGCGCACGATGTGGTCATTATGGGTACGACGACGGCTGACAGTAACACCTTCAACGTATCTGGGTCGTGGGATACCGCGGGTACCTTTACGCCGGGTGGATCTACTGTGGTCTTTACCGCGACATCGAGTCAAGAAACACTTGATGCAACGGGAGCGGTAAGTAGCGCCTTCAACACACTGACGTTAGGACAGGGAAGCAGTAATGCTACGTGGACGCTTTCGAGTATTCTCGATGTGAATGCAAATCTTACGGTGGCATTCGGCACCCTCTCTGCGTCCACTGCCGCAATGACCCTTGGCGGAGATTTGTTGATTGGCGCAAATAGTACCTTCAACAAGAGTACGGGGACAACCACTTTTGACGGTGCAACCACTGCCGTTATTACCGACAATACGGCAAGTAAACAAGATCTGGGTAAGGTGTACATAAACGGTACCTCAAAAACCGTACGCCTGGGTACGGCAGCAAAGATTACTGACCTTACGATTGAAACCTCAAATACCTTTGATGTGTCCGCCTCAAACTATGCCCTCGAGATTATTGGCAACTTCCGTAATGCGGGAAGTTTTTCTCCTCGCTCGGGCACGGTCACCCTTACGGCGACCACAACTGGTAAAGTGCTTAATCCTGGCAGTTCTTCATTCTATAATCTCACGACCAATGGAAGTGGTGGTAACTGGGCGTTCGAATCAACAAATGCAACAATTGGTAACAACCTCACCCTGACCCTCGGAACGTTGACGCTTCCAACTGGCACAACGACGTTGTCTAATAATCTCACGAATACGGGTGGTACTTTGGTACACAACAATGGTACACTCGAACTCACGGGTTCTGGCAGTAAGACGTTGTTTCAAAATGGATCTCCGCTCTACAATCTTACGGTCAATGGGTCGGGAAGTTGGTCGTGGACTGATACCAACGCCACCTCATCAGGTACCGTGCGCATCAGTAACGGTACGTTGACCCACCCTTCGGGTACGTTTGCGATTGGGAAGTCACTCAGCAACACGGGCGGAACGATTCTTGCCAACAGTGGTACGGTACGGTTCACCTCATTTCTCGCAGAGACCATTCGCACCAATGGTTCACCCCTGTTTGCAATCCGTTTTGACGGAGCGGGGAGCACCTACACCCTTACGGATACTAATCTCATTGCAAGTGGTACCGTGCAATTCCTTAATGGTACGACTACCCTCCCGTCAGGTACGTTTACGGTAGGTGCAAGTTTTGTAACAAATGGAGGAACGTGGCAGAGTAATAGCGGCACCGTATTCTTTGGGTCTGAGTCAACGGGCAATACGGTGACGACGGGTACGAGCACGTTTACGAACGTCACGTTTAATCATGCAAATGGTGGATGGACGGTTACCGCAAATGCCACCTCAACGGGGAATTGGACAATCACCAATGCCACTGCATTTACCCTACAAAGTGGCAGTACGATAGAGGTCGGTGGCACCTACGCAAATAGTGTACCTTCGGCAACGACCTGGACGGGCGCCACGCTGTATCTCAACAGTGGTACGAGTTATACGATTGGCACGAAGACCCAGGCCGCGGAAGTATACGGTACCCTCACGATAGGTGCAAACACTGACATACGTACCTGGCAATCAAGTTCTACGGGGTATACCATCGATACCACAAGCTCACTCTACAGCCAGGATCATGCAAATGTGGATGGTGACCTCTCTATATATGGTGCATATGAGCGAACGAGTGGTACCGACTACTGGTCATATGATACCGATTTTGATGGGGTAGGCATGGGCGGTAGTCCGCGACAAGTAGATGTGCGCTTTGCATCCGGCGCTTCTGCACGATTCACGGGTGCCACGCTCCAGATGGTAGGAAATAGTGCCGCATCAACAACTCTCGCCAACCAGGGGTCGGGAAGCTATGGGCTTTCGGTAACGAATGGCACGGTGAACGCACAATATTACACGATGACCAATATGGATGCTGAGGGCTTTGCGATTCTCGGCAGCTCAACCATCACCTCACTCGCTGATGGTGTATACACCCTCACCACCAACAATGGCTCTATGATGACCGTGGCATCAACCACGATTGACGCACATGCAGCCCTCCAGATTCAACGAATTGTGTTTGGTACGTCAACCGGTATAACCAGTGGGTATAACGTGACCGCCTCGGGCACCCCCAGCTCGTATTGGTGGTTCCGTAACCACTCCGGCAATTATGACGGAGAAAGTTTTGATAACGATCCAGTGGCAGGAGCCGGGAGCCTACGATGGGATGACTCCGGATTTGCGATTACCGTCTCCGGGACGGTGTATGCCGGGGAGGGCTCGGGGGGTGCGCCTGCAGCATGTAATAATATCGACCCCGTTATTCGTTTGGTAGTAAACGGGGGTACGACGTATGACGCGGTGTGTGATTCTGGAGGCGTGTTCAGCATTCCCGGAGTGACCTATACCGGTGATGTGCCCATCATGGTATTTATAAACGGCAGTGCAGGCACCCGTGCGGCAACCATCACTCGTTCACCCCAGACCGATATTACCGGCTTTGATCTCTATCAAAACCGCGTGATTGTGCGGCATGAGGGGGTAGATGCGGTCACTATCGCCAACATGGTAGCGTATGATAGTGACCAGGATAGTGACATACCCTTTGATGCAGAGTCAGGAAGCTTGAATGTCATTCCAGAAACCGGACTCCATGTCTGGACGGGTAAAACGTTTGCACCAGGAGGAAACGTGACCCTTACCTCAGGCGGTTCAGGTGCCGGGTATGATGGTACGCTACGGTTAGCGGGAAATAGTACCTTTGTCGCAGCAGGTTCCGAAAGTCATTCAGTAGGAGGAAGCTTTATTACGGATAGCAGTGCTACCTTCACCGCCGCGAATTCAACCGTTACCTTGACCGCAACCACGAGTGGCAAAACCATTGCACCGTCTTCAAGTTTTTACAACCTCACCTTTGCAAATGCGGGCGGGTGGACGATTGCCTCTTCAACGACCGCTAGCAATGCATTGAGTGTTGCGGCAGGTACCGTGAGTGGTACGGCGAACGTGACAGTACAAAATGGCGCACTCTCCGGCAATGGGGTCATAAATATGACCGGAGGTACGGTGACGGTACAAAAGGGTGGTAGTTTTGGGGGCTCAAGCAACTGGACGTTTAATAATCTTACGTTGGGTGATGGTACTGCGAATACCACCACCAAATCAGGAACCGGGAACATCTCTCTGACGGGCACCCTCTCGGTTGCGGCAAGTCATATTCTTGATGCAGGTTCGGTCATTTGGACTTTGACCGGTAGTGGATCAGTGCTTTCGGTTGCAGGCACCTTCACGGCAAATACGTCGACGACGACGTTTGCAGGAACGGGAGCAATGACCGTGCCTGCACTCACCTACCATGCGCTGGTGCTTGCTCCACAGGGAGCAGGTAGTCCAACCTATACCCTGAGCACCGGCTCTCTTGCGGCAAACACGCTCACGATTGGTAATGGCACCAATGTCGTGACGGTGCAAGCAGATACCAACGATCCGTTACTTACGATTGTCGGTACCGCTACCATTCGCGCAAATGCAACCTACAACGCGTCAAATAGTAACGATATTCAGATTGGTGGTTCATACCAGAACCAGGGTACCTTTACGAGTAACGGTGGCGGTGTATTGTTTAACTCGACCGATACGGGGGAGACTATTGACCCTGGTGCTTCATCGTTCCATCATCTCGCGTTCAATAACGCAGGTGGCGGATGGACGATACTCGGGCATGCAACCTCAACGGGCAACCTTTCTTTGACTGCGGGTACTTCCTTTACGCAGACCTCAGGCACCACTCACGTGGTGCAGGGCACCTTCACCAATGCGATGGGGGGCAGTGCAACCACCTGGACGGGCACCACGTTGTACCTCAACTCAGGTACGTCGTACAGCATGAACACTAAGACAGCAGGAGGTGATATATATAGTACCCTTCGCACGGGTGCAAACACCGATATCAAGATGTGGAACTCCACCTCAACGACGTACACGATAGACCAGACCGGCTCATTGTATAGTCAAGACCACAATGCGGTTGATGGTGCACTATATATATGGGGGGATTACGTCCGAGCAAGTGGTAATGAATACTGGTCGTATGCTACGGACTTTGACGGTACGGCATTAGGTGGCAGTTCGCGTCAGGTCGAGGTACGACTTGCGAACAATGCGACGACAACACTCACGGGTGGTACCTGGGCTATTACGGGAGGTTCGAGTGCAACCACCACCATTGCGACCCAAGGGGCAGGCACCTACGCACTTCGGGTGACCGCGGGTACGTTTAGCGCACAGTACTATCGTATACGTGATATGGTTGCTGCAGGTCTTGAATTCTCTGGTACGCCAACGATCAGTGAGTTATCAGATGGTGATCTCGAATTGTCGGTAAACGGGGGAACGATGATCACCCTTCCTGCCGCTGTGATTACGGCAAATCCTGCAAAGACCTGGAATCGTATGCGATTCGCCACCTCAACGGGTATATCGAGTGGTGCGAACGTCACGACCACCGGAGTCACAACGAGCTCATGGCGCTTTACTCCATCACTCGGTAACTACTATGGTGAGACGCACGATGTCGACCCAACCGGAGACCCTGGATATCTTATTTGGGATGATAGCGATGCGCAGGTGACGATTGCCGGCAACGTCTATACCAATGAAGGTTCGGGCGTGTCGTCAGTTTGTAATGACGTCACTGCGGTCGTGCGATTAGTCATTCAAGGCGGTAGTCCACAAACGACATTCTGTGCTTCGAGCGACGGTTCGTATTCCTTTACGGGTATCACCTACTCGCCGGGAGATTCGATTATGGTGTACCTTGACGGTACCAGTCCAAAGGCAGCCAACGTGACCATTGATCCATTGACGAGTATTGCTGATCTGCATCTCTACGAAAATCGGGTCATCATTCGTCATGAGGATGTGAATCCGATAACGATTGATGATCTTGCTACGTACGACTCAAGTGACGACGCCGATATTCCCTTTACCGCAGTAAGTGGTGCGCCTGATACACTCACTCTTGTAGCAAATCACAAACTCATTGTATGGACGGGTAAGACCTTTACGCCGGGGGGTAATGTCACCCTGACTTCGGGTGGTACGGGTCAAAGTTATGATGGAACGCTTGAACTGCAAAACAGTGCGACATATATATCCTCAGCAAGTACTGCAGAGGCAATCTCGATTGGGGGGAGCTGGATTACCGGTACGAGTGCGGTCTTTACCGCGGGCACCTCCACGGTGACCTTTAGCGCAACGACTTCGGGTAAGACGGTGAGTCCTGATACGAGTGCGTTCAACTCGCTGGTATTTAATGGTACAGGTGGGGTGTGGACGTTTGCGGATCGTGATGCGACAACCACCAAGAACTTTACGATTACGGCTGGAAGCGTAACCCTGGGCACCTCAACGCTGGCAGTGGGAGGTTCGTTCATAAATAGCGCAACGATGTCTGCTGCGTCAACGAGTATTCGATTTAGTGCGGCAAGTGCGGCAACGGTCACGCTTGGCAGTGCCTCGGTTGGATCACTCACCTTTGCAGGTGCCGGCACCCACACGATGACCGATACCAATGCCACCTCAACCGGATCCGTCAGTATGACCGCAGGATCGGTGGTACTGCCCACCGGTACGTTTGCGGTTGCCAATGGTTTTAGTGCACAAGGCGGCACCTTTACTCATGGAGGTACCCTGCGGTTGTACGGCTCACTTGCGGCACAAACCCTTCGATTCGGCACCTCGCAAGCACGTCATCTCACGGTCGCCGGGTCAGGTTCTTGGGCGTTTGCGGATACCAATGCAACGACGACCGGTACGACGACCATTAGCCAAGGAGGACTCACGGCACCTGCGGGAGGATTCGGTATTGGTGGGTCATTGGTAAACAGTGCGACGTTCAACAGTAATGGAGGCGCACTCAACTTCTTTGCAACGACGACCGGACAAACCATTACCTCCGGCGGTGCGGTGTTTGCCAACGTGCTCATAAGTGGTACGGGAGGTGGATGGACGGTAGCAACGTCAGCTACCACGACCGGTTCGTTCCGCCTTCTTTCAGGAACATCGTATGCTATGGCAGCATCCACGACCCTGGAAGTGCAAGGAGCATTCCAAAATCTTCTCGGCGGAGTGGCGACCGACTGGTCGAACAGCATGCTGTATTTGAATGCGTCAGGTACCAGCTATACAATCAATTCAAAGAGTGCCGGAGGTGACAGTTATGCGTACCTGAGAGTGGGTGCAAACACCGATGTGCGCATGTGGGATAGTGCCGGGTCGACAACGACCGTCCCAACTACGAGTTCGCTCTATAGTCAGGATCATAATGCAGCTAGTGGTGACCTCTATATTTGGGGTGAGTACACCCAAAGTAGCGGTAGCGAGTATTGGAGTTACGCTACCGATTTTGATGGTACGGCATTAGGTGGCAGTTCGCGGCAGGTGGACGTACGCATCGCTTCAAGCTCAGTGCTCGCATTTACCGGGGGTACGCTCGACATGCTGGGTACTGCGGCTGCAACCACCACCGTTGCGGTGCAGGGCACCGGAGCATTTGCGATGAGTAAAACGGGGGGTGCGCTCAATGCGCAGTATTACCAACTGCGTACCCTTGATGCGTCGGGACTCGTGCTCTCGGGTGCGCTCACGATTACCTCTCTGTCCAATGGTGATTTTGAACGAGCAGTATCGGGCGGCATACTTTTGCAAGTTGCCTCTACGACCATCGATCAAAATCCCAGCGAGGTACTCTCGGGTATGCGTTTTGCAACGACATCAGGGGTGAGTGGAGTTACAAACGTAAAGATGAATGGAAGTACGAGTAACTTCTGGGATTTGCAGCTCCATTATGGTGAGATCGACGGTGAAGTCTACGACGATGATGGCGGGGATGCCTGCGGCTCTATTCGTTGGGATGATAGTACGTGTCTTGAGGTATCCCAAGGTCATTATCGATTCCGTGCGGACGATGGGGGTGGCGGTGCACCGGATAGTGAATGGTACGATGCCGATTGGAGTAAACGCCGGCGCGTAAATGTCACCAATCCAAATGGTACCACCCTTACGAATGCAGCGGTCAAATTTGAAGTCGCCTACGATGGTGATATGCAAAGTGACTGGGACGATCTCCGTATCACGGACGCATCGGGTACCACGACACTTCCGTATTATGTTGAACGCTACACCACGAGTGCAACCGCAACGGTATGGGTGAAGGTGCCAAGCATCGGTGCCAACGCTTCCACCTTTATCTATGCATATTATGCCAATTCTTTTGCATCAAATGGTGAAAGTGGCGCAACAACGTTTACCTTCCTCGACGATTTTGAGGATGATAACATTAGTGAATATAGTGGTGATACGGGCTCCTATGATACGAGTGCACCGTTTGCCCAGCAGCGTTCATACGGTCTTGGTGCGGGGTCAGGTTCCGAGGGCGCCCAAGCAGATATTTTGCGTACCGGTGTCACCATTGCGCAAGAGAGCACGATACGACTCTTCCAGTATGTCGATAGTAGTCAGACCGATGATTTCCCGTGTGCATTGTTTGGGGTACAGGGGGGTACCAATCAAAATTACGCCGTGTGTTTAAGTGCCTATCCATCCAAGAAGTTGAATCTTATTAAGAACTTTAGCAATACGGACTACAGTGGCACCAATCTTGCAAGTACGAGCGTCAGTTACGCAACGGGGTGGTATGAAATGGTGGTGAGTTGGCTCGCGGACGATTCCATTACCGCAACGTTGTATGATTCCAGTGGTTCTGAGGTGACCGAGATATCTGCAAATGACGGCACCTACACGACCGGAGGCATGGGCTTCTCCTTCTGGAGTCAGCATGGGGGATGGGATATGTATGCTGCCTACCCGTATGTGGCAAGTGCTCCTACGACATCCGTTGGTCCTGAGCAGGGTAAGAGTGGCGCAAGTTGGAAGGCGGCGCAGGACACCGCGATTACGCAAGATCAGGGCGAAACCTTCCGTGCTCGATTCTCCATAGAAAACTCAGGACCGCAGATTACCGGAAAAGAGTGGCGTCTCCAGTACGCGGACAAGACCGGGTATGGTACGTGTAATGCCGTACCTTCGGTCAACTTTAGTGATGTGCCGGCACAAGCGGGGTGTGGGGTAAATCCAATCTGTACGATTACCACGTCACAGTACGCCGATGGGGATGCTACTCAGGAGCTTCTTACGTCAACTAATTTCTTCCCCTTCACCGAAGGGTATCTGGTAGAGAGCCCGTCAAACGAAACACCGTCGATGACGCTTGACCAGAACAGAACTACCGAAGTTGAATACGCGCTTGAGCTGACTGAAAATGCAGTCTCAGACGCATACTGTATGCGGGTCTCTGATGGAGGTATTGAACTCGACTCATACCAAACGATTGCCGAAGTGACCGCAAACTACGGACCTCAGATTACTGCGTGGTCACTCAATACCGATCTCAATATTGCGCTCATCGAAGGACAAACAACTGCCGTAGTAGCAACCGGCACCGTTACTGACCTCAATGGATTTGAAGACCTGCTCTATGCGACCTCAACATTTTATCGAAGTGGGGTAGGCGCCACCTGTCCAGCAGATCTCAATAATTGTTACCAACTCAACTCACTGCAATGTCCTCTCGACAATTGTTCCGGTACGAGTTGTGAGGTGACGTGCACCACAGATATCCAGTATTTTGCAGAGCCGACTGACGTGGGAAGTACCTATGCCGCACAAAATTGGGCAGCGCGACTCTTTGTGGTCGATACGACCAATAACGAAGCGTCCTCAACCTCTCTGGGGGTCGAGCTTCTCACGCTCCAAGCGCTTTCCCTCGCGTCTTCAACGATGAGCTATGGGTCACTTGATGTAGGACAAGACACCGGTGGAACCAATGCAACGTCAACGCTTCAAAATACGGGTAATAACGGTATTGATATTCAGGTTGGGGGTACCGGCATGACGGCCGGGCCTTCCTCAATTCCGGTTGCCAATCAGAAGTATGCGACG
>JAKFXP010000024.1 GCA_021731325.1 Parcubacteria group bacterium | reverse complement strand
TCAAATGCCCACATACTCGGTGCGAAGAGCGATCGCCAGAACACGCCACCGCGTACCCCGCCTGCAAGCTGCACGAACGCAGCACCAGGCCCCTTGCCAAGAGGTCGTACCGTTACTTCCGATGCGCCAAGTTCACGAAGCATCCTCGCGAGTGTTTCTCCAGTGTAGCGAAAGTAGTCATGTGGTGATGGGTGCACAAACATTAAAAAAGGTACTCCAATAACGAGTGTGCCTCCTGGTTTGAGTACTCGCATACTCTCCCGCAACAATTGTTGGTACGCATAGATATGTTCGAGTACGTTGATCAGGAGCACACCTTCATACTGTGTATCACCGAACGGGAGTGGTTGCTCAAGGTCGACTTTATGATCATACCCATACCGCTCATCCATATTGACCACCTCAAACGTATGGGTGCCTCGTATACGCTCATGGTACCCACTTTTACGCGATCCACCTAGATCGAGTATGGTGCCGTCAAGCGTACGTGTTGCAAGCTCTTTATAGAGCATCATTCTCCAAGGGGTCATAGTACTTTTATTTTATCACAAGGTACCGAGGTGATAGGTCGCGGTAGTACCAATTGCGGGTTATGTCTTCATCAAAGTACGAGAACTGATTCCAGTCGGTTGGGCGTGGGCGGAAGTGCAGTATGACGTGTGGGTAATCGAGTATCATGCGAGGATGTTTTTGATACTCAGTCAAAAATTCGTACCGTGCGTCGAGGAGTATGTGGTCAGACGGCAACGGATGTTCGTAAAACGCCGTATACAGCGGAACATCACCAAACTTGCGATGCAGCGCAAATGCTCGATACGAATCTGCCGTATGGGGGTACCCCATAATGTAGGAGTTAATGACGAGTACTGGTGCACCAGTTTTTTGCAAATCAAGCGTGGTGCGTATTCCCTCTTGTTCTATTGGACCCTGTGAAAAAACGTACATCCATCGTCCAATGTGGACCACACTAAAGAGTACGTACCACACCAAGAGCGTGCCGATAACGAGCGTTGTGCGTCGACTCCGTACACTCGGGTGTGCGAAATACTTTGAGACAAGGTATCCACACAACACAATGAGTACTACGAGAGTGGGTAGCATGTACCGTCCCTCATGGTGTGCCGAAAAACCAAACATGCAAAAATTGACGATGCCTGGGAGAAGTAACATCCATACGACCGGTGACCGTACAATGTGCACGCGCCACAACCGTACCGCAAGGACGAGAAGTGCAAGTGCTAGACCAAGGTTGTTGAGGATAATGAGTACCGAATAATACCCGAGTGAGGTTTGACCCAACGCAAAGGGGTTTTGTGCATCTCCCTGATTATGGAGCGCTTCACCGATGCCCAAAAACGAAAGGTAGCGGATAAACGCATACGGGTGCCACCACACGATAAGACCGTACCCAATCGCGATAGTGCTCATGCAGTAGACAAATTTTGTAAAGAATGCTCGATCCTTCTCCTGCCACATGCGCCACACGAGCGGCACCCACATCACGAGAAAAATCATCCCCATGTAACTCACCCCAAAACTTACCACCGCACTGACCACCTGCACTACCCAGTATTTTTTTTCGACACCCTGTGTCTCTCCAATACGTACAAGCGAGTAGAGCTGTACAATCAAAAGTGGTAGTACGTATGCCCAATGGGTCGCAAAGTTTGAGTATTCAAAATAGTAATAATTACTACCTAAGAGAAGTGTCACGAGGTACGGTATCCACCGCACACCCGACGGGTTAAGGGTGGTGGTCGCCGCAAGACGGTAGACCGCATACAAACCAGCAAGCATTGAGAGCATAGCGGTCAGACGTATTCCCTTCACAATACCTCCCCAGTTCCAAATCATAAACTGTTTGTACGACTCAGGAGAATCAATTACACCCGTTACATATCGCCAGGCAAAATCACCCAATACCCCCGGCATATCGAGGATGACAAACAGTGGTCCATAGTACTGCATTTCTTCATTCCGAAAGGCGAGCAAACTCTTGTCTTGTAGTACGTGCAACACACTCGTCACCGACACCTGCTCGTCGCCGACGTACCCTACATTTAAGGGCACCTTTCCCGAGCCATACATAAGACCCGGCATGTGCATGAGGAGCCACAGGAGTACCGCAACCCCTACAGCAAACGTTGTTTTGGTTCGAGGTATAGATTTCAAAAACAGCATGGATATTACTTAGGATTGCGACACTCAAACGCAAGACAAAACGCAAAGAGGTTGGGGGAAAGATTGGCAAGCATTGCGTGCTTTTTGCTCCCAATCGGATACATGCGTACGTACCCAAACTGCGCTTCAAGTGCCTTCCTCAGACGCTTTACGCTAAAGTGGGTGATGTGCGTAGGTTCTGCCATACTCGTCTTTTCGGGCTGGTTGCAGAGATATCGTACTCGGTTGAGTAAGCTAAACCCGTTGGGTACCGTACCCACAAATACCCCGTCAGGTTTGAGGAGCGTAGCAATTTGAGCAACTTTTTTCTCGGGAAAAAATAAATGTTCGAGCACCTCACTCATAATAATCGCATCCCATTTCCCCTTCCCTAACGTACTAATATCCTCATTCAAATCAAACACAATTGTTTTTGCGTCCATCTTTTGCGTCAGTACATCAAGATTTTTTTGATCAAAATCAACCGCAGTAACCTCGTAGTCTTGTACAAAAAAGTTTGTGAAAGCCCCGTGATTGGAACCAAGGTCAAGTACTTGCTTATGCTTGCCAGACCCAATACATTGGTGGAAGAGGTCACTCCGCTCTTGTGCATACAATCCCACTCCTCCCTTCACTAACTTTGCGTTACGTTCTGAATATTCATTGATAACAGTTCCCATAATGCGTCATTTTAGTATCGTATAGGTTTCTTGATAATCGGTAAAGCGCCCGAGTGTCCAGGGTTTGAGATCAAAAATGTCTTGCGGACTCTCAGGTGCAATACCAGGACCTACCTCTGGTGGATGATGTATCACTACGTGGTCATAGTGCTGCATATCCTCTTGGGTAACTGACTCATCGTAATGTTTGTAGTAGACGTTAATTGGTACGACATCCTTTGGGGGTTCGGCAGTTAGTATGTGCTGCCAGAGCTCATACTGACTCTTATTATACCGTGAAATATAGTCTGCGTACGCTACGCGCGTATGCACGTAACCAATGGGCCAGTTTTTTACCAGTAATATGCTCGTGCCTGGATCTGCCTCCTGCCACGCATGTATCTGGGGGAGCATGAGTACGCGCTCAGGAGGACCGTACGACATCATACGTACAAAACCACCAATCTGCACCAATCCAATACCAATAGCAGCAATCACTATCCAGTATGCCCGTGACGATATGCTCGTAGGACGTGCCTGCACATACCCAATCAAAAGCGCAATAAGGAGGCATACAATTGTTGGAAGCATGTGCCTACTCTCAGTATGCGCCACAAATCCAAAAAACATATGATTCGCAACCGCAGGAAAGAGTGGCACAAAAAAGAGGTACCGTACTTGTGGCAGGTACTTGGTACGTAGGCACCACAGCAACCAAATAAGAATCGCACCACAGAGTACTGCATTATTTATGATGATAACCTGCGTGTAGTATCCAAATGAGGTAAGGAGTGTGTGCAGTGCAGAACCCGTTGCAACGACTGGTGCTGCTTCGGCACCTCCTGCAGCAAACCGAAATAATCCGAACGTACGCATGAAGCCGTATGGATGCCACAACACCATAAGTATCAATCCACCACCCACACCAATTAGGTGGTAGCCAAACTCGCGTAGATACACCCACGCTCGCTCGCGCCACCATGTATAGAGTACGGGAATCCAAAATACTTGATACAGCAGCCCGAGATAACTAATACCAAATGCAGCAGTCGTGAGCAGTACCTGTCCCACCCACAGCCACCGACGATGATTCTCTTTTTCAAGAATCCACACCAACACGACAAACTGCCACAACAGGAGTACCACCATAATAATCCAGTGTCGAAACGCGCCACTGTATTCAAAATAGAGATAGTTTGTTGCTAGGAGACTTGCGGCAAGCCAGGGTATGCGCCTATCACCTGTTAGGTTGAGTGTTTTTGTGGAGAAGAGTGTAAAACATGCATATATACCCAGAAACCCGATGAGGACAGCAATGCCGCGCGCCCATGCAAGTATCCCACCCCAGTGCCAGACCACTACGTCCTTATAGTCGAGCGGTTGAGAGATCTCACCAATCACGTACCGGTATGCAAAATCAAGCACCGCAGCAGGTACTGCAATCAGTGCAAATACCGGGCCGTAGTAGAGGGTATGTTGGTTCTGTAATCCGAGAATACTTTTACTCTGCAGTACATGGAGCGCACCGTTAATAGGCGACTGTTCGTCAGCAGTTAGATACGATACATGCAGTGGGGTATGCTCTGTGCCGTACAGGATTGCAGGAATATGCAAACCAAACCAGAGGAGTCCACCGAGTGTGGCAAGGAGTATGGTAGGTAATCGGAACTGTTCCATACTGCACTACCCCTTCCGAACAAATAATCCACAGAACTGATTGCCGAGATGCCGTCGTGTAGAGAGATGGTCAAAGAAAAAAAGGATCACCGATCCGAGCAGTTTTTGGTACCAACTAAATGTCCCCCTAGTAAGACTATTGCTCCCTGAATCAGTGAGGTTGCATAGTTCACGGTACAGTGGGTTGTAAAACGGAAATCCTGCATAAAAAATATTCTTAGGCACAAAGCCTTTTGTTGCCAGAAACGCTTCCACTTCTCCTTGTTTAAAATTACGCAAATGTCCTACATGCACCTCAAAGGCACGCATGCGTCCCACGGGAAATGAGAGAAGAAGGTATTGTGTAGAGGCATCTGCCATACGTCCTAACACGTCTTGCCAATCTTCGACGTGCTCTAACACCTCGAACGCACTTACGAGATCATACTGCTCGTTAAGGAGTGTAGAATCCTCATCGTGCACAAAACGTAGTTTGTCGTGTGGATACTCGTGCTGCGCGCACGCAATGCCCGATGCAGAAAAATCAATACCGGTAATCTGCGCCTCGGGGAGTTCGGTATGCAAAAGGTTGGTAACCGTCCCTTCCCCACACCCCACATCAAGCACGGTGGTAACAGGGCGTGTTTGCGCGCGAACGAGTGCAAGTTGGCGGCGCAGCAGCGCATGTAGCCAACGACTTGCTGGCCCGTATTTTTTCATGTCGACCCAGTCAGCCCAGGTTTCGTCGTATATCTTTTTATTATCGGGAATAGGTGTAGATGACATAGATACAGTACCCTCTAGCATACCACGAGACACCTATTGTGTTTTTACACTATCTGTGGAATGAATAGACCATAATTCGCACAGACCGCCAACACACGCTGCAGCACCCTGCACCGCAAGAATGGCGAGCGAGAGGGTGAGTGCTGCATTGTATGACACTCCCAGTGCAACCAAGTAATAGACAAAAAGCCCCTCACGCACACCGATACCTGCCACCGTAATGGGTAATGCTACTGCAAGTGAGATAACGCCAAAAATCCAGCACCATTCAAAAAAACCAACGTGGATACCAAGTGCGGAAGCGCATACCATCGTAATTCCGATAGCAAGTATTTGAAAGACACACCCAAGCAACACGTTACCAATCAACGCCCACCCATTGCGTAGCTGTGCAGTGTACGCACGGAGTATTGATTCACCCCGTGCGCACCACACTGCAAGTGATGGGTGTCGTATCGCGACATATCTCAAGACACGTATGAAACTCTCGTGCACTACGACGTATTTCCCTACTCCAAGCACACCTACTAACAATATGCTAAGTAGGAGAGCAGGTGCACCATACATCCACCCCTGTTGGACGGTACCGTACACCAATCCGACACCCAAAATGAGGAGTACGCTTAAGAAACCGTTTATCTTATCAATTACCACCGATGAGGCGATACGGGCACCGCTCGTATCGGAACCATACGAAAATCGAACCGTCTTCATAACATCTCCTGCAAGTTGTCCTGGAAGTATCAGGGCATACAATTGACCGACGAGTGTGTAGCGGAATAAGGTACTCAGCGACTGATCAGGTAGGAGGAGTTTCCATCGCAGTGCAGCAACACCAAGTGCTGCGATCTCAAGAAGTGTCACGAGAGCTAGTGTGGTACCCGTAAATCCTTGGAGCGCTTGGTACATCACCTCCCACGACCCTTGTCGCACCACCAAGACAAGAAGTACTACAGAAATTATTAGTTTTACAACAAATGATATATGCTTCATACCGTACCACTCCTTTTGGATGATTTTTGCATGGTAAGTATCAGTGGTGAATACGCACCCACGTACACCAATAATCGAGTGACGATGCCAAGTAGGTGGATCTTTCGCAAAAAATCAAGGAGTACAAATACTTTGGATAATCCTGCATACCCTACTTGGGGTGGTGTAGACATGCGCTTTTCAAACACATCAACTCCCCTGCTGACTATATGTATTACTCCAGATTGTTCATATGGACGTAGTATTTTTGCAACTGCTCCCGCAGTAAGTTCGGTACGTAACGTATCAGCGTACGAAGGATCTCGTCTCTGTACGTATTTTAACCACCATTTCCATATAGGTTTTGGAAGATGTGGCATATACCAGGTCGCATAATGACCCTCATAAAACGATCCATAATTTGGAATGACTATTTGTATGAGTCCACCAGGTCTACAGACCCTTATCGCCTCGGCAAATGCCTGTGTGGGATCTTCCACATGTTCAAAGACGTTGGTTGAATACACAACATCAAAACTCTCATCTTGAAATGGCAGCTCTTCTGCAATTCCTTCGACCAAGCGCTGTACATCTACCTTGTTGTCCAACAAAATACGTTGCCCCATTTCAAATGAACCACCGAACCCTTCGCTTCCAGGCTCAACTCCAAACGTATCTGCCCCGTACTGCAGGGTGGTAATACCGACAAACAGCCCATACCCTGCACCAATTTCTAATATGCGAGCACCTCGTATGCTGCGTCCAAGATATTGTTCAATCAAACTGATTTGTTCATGCACCTTAGTGCTCGATAATACATCCTGGGTCAACTTATCTGCAGGAACATGTGACAACTGTTCGTAATAGGCACCATATGTACCGAGCACTTCGTGATACACGTCTGTAGATATATACAATGCGCCTGAAGATGGTGTGTCGTGATTCATATACTAAGAAGTGAGAGGTATGCTTGAGCAACCACATTCCACCCAAACTGCTGGGCTCGTAGTTGTGCCTGGTGCTGGTAGTGGGTACGAAGCGCCTGGTCGGTACAGATACGCAACAGTGCAGCGGTAAGCCCTTCATGTTTGTCTATCAGTATTCCCTGCACCTCTGATTCAACAATACTGTTAGTGCCTGGAATATCCGTTGCAACAACCGCCAAACCCGACGCAACTGCTTCGAGTACCACATTGGGCATCCCTTCTTCAAACGAGGGGAATACAAAGACATCGTGGGTACGGTACTCGAGAGGTAGCTCCTTGCGACTCAACCACCCTTTCCAGGTAATCATATCTGCAACGCCGAGTGCTGAAGCTTCTTGCATGAGTACAGTGCGAAGCGGACCATCGCCTACGACCGTCAGGTGCACACGGGTGCGTAAAGAAACGTCATGTGCACACATCTCTGTGAGTGCTTTGATGATATACGTCACCCCTTTTTGTCGTACCAACCGACCCACAAAGAGGAGTGCAATGTGCTCCGTGTCGTCGGTACGACTTCGTGGGTAATACACCTGCGTATCAACACCATTAGGTACATACGACACCTTCTTACCATACTTCTCTGCAGTTGTATCTGCAAGATCTCGTAACCCCTCACTGTTTGCCACCAGGTGTGTAGCGTTCCCCCACACCGGTCGATTGAATGGTCGAGTAATGAGGTGATGGAGCCATAAGTCTTTTGGTAAAAATCCAGGCACGTCACCCCCGCGCAATGAGAGCGTGTACGGAATCCCGAATGCTGCGTATAACCGCCATGCAATGTATCCGGTTGGAAGCGCAAAAAAAGCAATGATGTGATCGGGTCGATCAGTACGCACTACTTCACGTGCCTGTCGATGCGCGAGTATGGTGTAATGTAGCATCTCGAGCGGATTTGATCGATCTTTTGCCACACGCCGCGCATGCACACGATGAATAGTGTACCCATCCACCGTTTCGGTATCTGGCAAACCAGGAAACCATGTGGTAATCACGGTCACCCGATGTCCCTGCTGCACAAACTCACGAGCAAGCGCCTGTGTCGCATTACCTGCACCAGCACCGAGTGGGGGAAATTCGTAATTGAGTAACAAGAGATGCATATCATCTATCTTTTCGAACTACCACATAGGGTACTGACGCCATATGGATTGCAAACGGGAGATGATTGCCCAGTATGTCGAGACACTTGAGGGGAAATAGGGGTACCGCAGTGGCGTACACGATGAGCCAGTAGAGTCGCTCATTACCAAACGAAAAGAGTGAGCCTGCAAGGTAACAGAGTTGGGTGGTGAGTGTAGAAAACGGCCCACAGCGCACCCCTTGTTCAACGATAGTGAAGTCGGCGAGGAGGTGTGCAAGTCCAGCATGTGTCCAGCGCTGAAAATCAGACGGTGACGCATGAAAGGGGTACATAAACGGCGTACTCACGTACGCGTAGCCCCCTGGCTGCAACACGCGGTACATTTCGCGCACTACCTGCTCTGGATTGAGTACATGTTCGAGTGTTTGATCACAGATGATACGTGACACCGCAGCATCGGTGTGCGGTAAGACGGTAATGTCTGCAACAAGATCAACTCCCTCGTACGCAGCAATATCTACATTGGTTACTCCAGGTGCCAACCGTCGAGCACCTGATCCGAGATTGAGACAAGTGCCCGTACGAGGATATTTTGTAAGAAAGGCAACCGGACTCAACCCCCCAAAATAAACAGGGCTTAAAAAATCAAAGATGGCATAATAGAGCCTCGGCCACCGTTTGAAAAATTCTTTCAGGTCATTTGCGGTCTCTTTACGAAGTGTTGCGTCGGTTACTTCTTGCATACAAACTCAAACTCAATCTCCTCAAAGCCTCCAACCCAATAACACCAGACGCGACTACAGAGTGCGGGTGAGAGATTTGCAAACAGAGAGATGAACGTATTGAGTACCCGCAATGTGCCAATGGTAAACGCCCCGTACCCCATAAACGGTAAGAGGTGAAAAAACGCCATCCAGTGGAGCTCCATTTTTTTGAGCTCAAACTCAAAGCCATGATACCCTGAATTTTTTACCCCTTTATTAAAATAGAGCGGAAACGTCAGGTCGAATCCATGCTCATGCTCTGCGTGAGTGAATCCTCGTGAGAAATGGGGTACTTTAATGTGCGCAACGCCCCCTGGTTTCAAGACACGGTGAAGCTCTTGCATGACGTCAAAGGGACGGTCTAAGTGCTCAAGAACGTGTGATGCTTCTACGGCATCAAACGTATTATCCTCAAAAGGGTACGGTAGCGTATTGAGGTTGTGTACCACGTCAGGATTGGATGATGCTTGCCAATCAATATTGACGTACCCTTCTTTGGCGTACTGCCCTGAGCCTAGATTAAGTTTTTTTTGTGCAGTGAGCGTGTTCATAGTAGTAGTTGATTACACCATTTTTTTACCACCAAACTTCCATGAATTGCCATTACGACGAATGATATATGTTGAAGTATGGTCTATATCGGCATGGGACGCAAACCACTCCTCAATCATCGCTCTGGGGATATAGGCAGTTTGCGGGGTTACTAATTGATCAAATGCAACATGTCGGAAAAAAGCATACTCGCGCTTTGCAATCCAAAGTGCGTATTCATAGAGCGGAAGTACCTCGAGTATACGCACACGCGGTAGTATCGCGAGTAGTTTTGCATACCCATAAAAAAGTGCGGCAAGGGGCGCTGCGATAGCATATTTAGTAAACCACCAGGGCAATCGAGATGCAATTTTACGCAACGGATCAACGACGAGTACAATGAAGCCGTTTCCCTCACGAGCATATACCCACCCATGAAATGCACCACCGGGTTTGGTATTGCGGAGCATGGATTCAAAGCCTTTGGAGGGCGCTTGGAGGTGGTGCAGTACCCCAATGCAGTACACGAGGTCATACAGCTTGGTGCCCGTAAAGGCAACAAGATCTGCTTTGGTAACCTGCACCCGATCCTTCCCTGCCATATTCTTCTCGGCAGTCAACACTGAGTCGCCGAGATCAACTCCTTCCAAAAAGCTGGGACGCCACTCCACCATATGTACCATTAAAGAAGCGTTACCACAGCCAAGCTCTAAGACGGTTTTTCCCTCGATATCCTTGCGCGTCAGAGGCGCCATCCAATCTTCAAACTGGTCACGGGTGTATACCGACCCTTCGGGGAGATTGTTCCACGAGGTTGCAAAGGCTTGTGCGGTATGGGTATCTGCTGACATACAGGCAGTAGTATAGCAGTAATTGCACTGCTCTAAAAATAAGAACTATCGTGGTACCGTAGTGTCCATCCACTGATGCCACCACATCACAAATACTAACAGTGTCCAGAGTTGCTTACGGTGATCATGGGTACCCTGCATATGTTCAGTTACCAGGCGTTCAACATAGGCGGGATTAAAAAAACCGATACGCGCAAGTGAAGAGGTGCTTAAGAGATCAGTTACGAGCGGACGCAGCTCATGTCGCATCCACGAACCAATCGGCATACCAAATCCTTTTTTCTTGCGATAAATAATCTCGTGTGGCAACTTTCCCTCCATGAGTTTCTTGAGAATATACTTACGTGTTATCCCACGAAACTTATATGATACTGGTAAGTGGTTTGCCAAATCAACAATATGAGTATCAAGAAATGGTGCGCGGACCTCAAGCGCATGTGCCATACTCGCCCTATCAACCTTTACTAAGACCTGATCCATCATGTACATACGCTCGTATACGTACCCTAGTTCATCATACTCATTACGTGAATCAATTTCTCCAAGATATCGATCAATATCATCAAACTCATCTTCTTCCGTTACCTGTTCCCACATTGGCGCAGTAAAGAGCTGCTGTCGTTCGTCTTTTGTAAACGCACCAAGCCACCGCTGGTTACGATATGTCGGCAGTCCGTCAAATCCACTCGTAAACTTCTTAATCTTAAAATCAAGACTCATGTTACTGTGCGAAGTTGGTAACACCTGTGCCAATACAGCAACCTGTCGTCGCATGTACTGCGGAAGTCGTGCATACCAACCTGCAAATCGATGTGCCAAAAAGGTATCGTACCCACAAAAGAGCTCGTCACCTCCGTCTCCCCCTAAGGCAACCGTGACGTGTTCGCGGGTAAACTTTGACAATAAGTACGTCGGCACGATTGATGCGTCGGCCATTGGCTCATCAAGCATCGTACCAATCTCAGGTATGAGCTGCTGACAGTCAGTTGCTGACAAAATGTGCTCGTGGTGCTCGGTACCCAGATGCTCTGCCACCTGCCGCGCGTATCCCGACTCGTCAAAGGATGGTTCGTCAAATCCAATAGCGAAAGTCTTTACTCTGCTCGTACTCGCACGAGATGCGTAATACGCCATGGCGCTACTATCCAACCCTCCCGACAAAAAGATACCGAGGGGCACGTCAGCAACAAGACGTGTCTCAACGGCATGCATGAGCGCGGTATCAAGCGCGTTCATCGATTCAGCAAACGAAGTGCTCTTCGGCAAAAATGTTGGCTTCCAAAATTGTGTCTTGGTGTACCCCTTCCCGTCCCACGAGAGGTACGTACCTGGTTCGAGCTTGTAGGTATCTTTGAGTATCGTATGCGGAGTGGGCACATACTCATACAAAAAATACTTGTTGAGGGACACGGGATCAACGCTCCGTACAAATCCTGGGTGCGCCATGAGTGCCTTGAGTTCAGAACCAAAAAACAAGGTATCTTGTTGCACACCATAAAAAAGTGGCTTTTTCCCCATGCGATCACGTGCAAGAAAGAGGCGATCTTTCTTTGTGTCATACAGCGCAATAGCAAACATGCCTTCTAGTTTTGCAAATACCGATTCACCTAATTCTTCGTACAGGTGCACAATGACCTCGGTATCACTCTGACCTTTGAAGGTGTGGGTACGCGTCAATTCGTTGCGTAGTGCACGGTGATTATAAATCTCACCGTTAAACGCAATCCAGACGGTGCCATCTTCGTTTGACAGTGGTTGGTGCCCTGCAGGTGACAGATCAATAATAGATAATCTGCGCTGTGCCAACCCCGTCTTCCGTTCAGAACGAGGGGAAGAAAAAAGCTGCACGCCAGCATCATCAGGGCCTCGATGGGTAAGGGTATCGTTCATCCGGGTCAGCACCGACGTATCCCCCACCCCACTAAATCCCGCAATCCCGCACATGGTACTACTCAGGGAGATTTACCGATTCGCGTACCGTGTAGGGCATTTTTTTCTGTGATTCGTAGTAAATACGCATGAGCATTTCTGCCAAGATACCCATACCAATAAACTGTACCCCGACGATAATAAAGAGTGCAGAAAAGGTGGGCAGCGGAGTTGCAACAAAACTACGGAGATCAAGTACCTTGAGTACTATCGCTGCACATCCTGCAAGCGTACCGAGACCAAGGGATATAAATCCTACCCCTCCAAAAAAGTGTATCGGGCGACTCATGTATTTATGCAAAAAGCGAATAAGGAGGAGGTCGAGCAGTACCCGGAAGGTACGAGAGATGCCGTAGTTACTTTTGCCAAACTTGCGCGGTCGATGATTCACGACGATTTCGGTAACTTTCGCTCCCCGCCACGATGCATAGGCGGGAATAAATCGGTGCATTTCCCCGTAGAGCATCGTATCTTTGATGACCTCTGCTCGGTACGCCTTTAACGTGCAGCCATAGTCATGTAGATGTGTGTTGGTGATACGAGAGATAAGCCAGTTGGCGAGCGTGGAGGGCATTTTGCGCGTGACAAAACTTCCCTGCCACCTATCTTTGCGCCACCCTGATACCACATCAAACCCTTCGTCGAGCTTGGCAAGAAGGTGGGGTATATCCGCAGGATCGTTTTCGAGATCACTGTCCATGGGCACCAAGATGTCGCCCGTTGCATGATCGATGCCCGCTCGAAGTGCAGCGGTTTGCCCCGCATTCACCAAAAAGTCAATGGCCTTAATCCGCGTATCTTTTTTGGCAAGACCACGCAACACTTCGTACGTATTGTCTTTTGACCCGTCATTGACCGCAACAATCTCCCACGAATGCGGGAGGGTGGCAAGAACCTGCGTCAGCTCCTCAAAGAGCTGTGGCAAACTTTTTGCCTCGTTGTAGACCGGTAACACAATGGATAGTTTCATGAGCGAGGTGCTAGTGTTTGGGAATAGTGGTTGGTTGAAATATATAGAGTCGATACACGGTATAGTTCATACCCATGAGTATACCGATGACCACACATTGAGCAAGCATGTGCCACAAGCCAAGCCCATCGACCAGTGCATACATGAGGAGCGTATTTAGTGCGAGATTGAGGAGTGAATT
>JAKFXP010000039.1 GCA_021731325.1 Parcubacteria group bacterium | reverse complement strand
ACGTGGAGGGTAATAACGGTGCCCGTGCCTGAAAAACCAGTGGGACTTATGATACCTCCCGAAAAATGTACTACTCCATCCTCACTTTTTGGCTCTTCCGACCAAAGGGTGATAATGGAGTTTATTTTTGAGGTTGAGGCAATGCTAATAAGGTCGTCTGGGTATGAGAGGGATGCAGAAATAACATTGATAGGCTGTTCGGAGTTTGCCGTCACTTCCAAGGTCACTGGTTCACCGACGGTTACGTAGCGATTGTCTTTGGGCACCACACATATTTGTTCTGGATCACGTACCAGAGAAAGGGAAGAGGCTAACAATACCGCCATGGGAAGGCCCACGACTATTTTGTATTTATGTCGTCTTAGGTGTTGGGTGACCATTTCGTACATTTACCGTGCCATTGTAACAAATATACCCCTCGTAGCGATGGGGTGCCTGTAGATAAGCCTGTTCGACACGAGGAGCATACAGTATACTAATGGCATAGCATTGGTATGCGAAATCCACTTATTATTGGTGCACTTGCGTTGGTGTGTATTACGGTGCTCTCATACACCCTTCGCACGCCATATGAACCCGTCCTTGGTGCGAGAGTATTGCAACCATGAATGCACTTCGTTGCTACCTGTTTCGGTTCACAAGCTATGTAGATGAGTTTGTATATGGTGCCAATGATGGCATCATTACTACCTTTGCAGTGGTGTCGGGTGCACAAGGAGCGCATTTAGGGCACAAAGCTATCATTATTCTCGGATTGGCAAATCTTGTTGCGGATGGATTTTCAATGGGCGCCTCTAGCTTCTTGGCTATTCGTACCGAGGCAGACGTTGATACTGCAAATGGTAGTCCGGTCACCGAAAATGAAAAACGTGCATTGTCCCGATCTATGGCGACCTTTATCGGGTTTGTATGCGCGGGAATATTACCGTTGATACCATTTTTCACCAATCTCGCGCCGCAGCGCGAATTCCTTGTTTCTAGCATATCAGCAGCCGGTGCTTTTTTTGTGGTGGGGGGATTGCGTGCTTTTGTCACCCGACGGTCATTTGTGTTCTCTGGTATCGAAATGTTGATAGTGGGCGGCGCTGCCTCAGCACTTGCCTACGGAGTAGGTTTTGGAGTTGAGTGGTTCGTTCGATAAGGTATACTTGTTCTATGCGATATTTCATATACATAGTAGTAGCACTATTTTGCATGATGCCAGGTGGTGGGGTGTATGCGCAAGGGTCTGCGCAAGGAGCGGCAATAGTAGATAGTATTGAGGCGACGCCACCGACGCTTACTATTTTTCACAGCCTCACATGCCCTCATTGTCGTGCGGAACGAGAATTCCTCACGTACATAGAAGGGAAGTATCCGACATTGCGCATTATGCAGTATGAGGTAGAGGATGCCAAAAACATTCCGCTCATGCGTGACTTGGCAAAGCAGTATGGTGCGGAACGAGAACTCGGCAATGTCCCCCTGACTTTTGTGGGTGATCAGTATTTTGTGGGATATCAAGATGACGAAACGAGTGGAAAAGAGATTGAACAAGCGGTTCGACACCTCCTGCAGCTTGAAGACAGTGCATCATCGTCATCGGTGCGCACATTTACCGTACCGTTTGTCGGCACTCTCGATCCACGAGAGCACTCGTATGCTTTTCTTGCCATCGTACTCGGCATCCTGGATGGATTCAATGTGTGTTCATTGGGTGCGCTGGTGCTTATTATTGGCCTTGCGCTCAAACTTCAGAGTAGGCGTGCCATCTTACTCTTTGGAGGTGCGTTTATTGGCATGACTGCCATGGTATATGGAGGGCTCATTGTACTCTGGTATCAGATATTTGATTCGTTCTCTGCGTATATGACCACTCTTAAGGTTGTGGTTGCGATGCTTTCGGTGGGGGGAGGACTCTATTTTCTCAAAGAGTATCTGCGTATGCGTACCCAAGGTCCGGTGTGTGATATGCAAGAATCAACATTGATTCAGCGTCTGATGGATCGCACAAGCAGTGTATTTGAGCAAAAAACACAACTCCTCGGCGTATTGGGTGCCGTAATGGTGTTCGCGACTGTTCTCGCTATTGTGGAATTTCCTTGTTCTGCAGCAGTACCCGTTGTGTTTGCTGGTATGTTGGCGGATGCGGGGTTATCAACGGGTGCATATCTCGGTCACATTGGACTCTTCGTACTGTTCTATATGCTCGATGAGCTGATTATTTTTGGCGTTGCTGCGTACCGACTCAAGTTATGGATGATGAATGGCTCGTTCACAAAAAACGCAGCACTTGCAGAGGCACTTATTTTGCTTGGTATTGGGGCATGGTACCTCTCAACGCTCCTTGGTCTTCTGTAAGAACCACTCTACGCGTTGGTATGGGTCGATGTGTGGAGGCAGATATGGTTTCCTTCGGTATCCTGAATGCGCGCCATGGTGCCGTATTCACCAAGACTGGTGGCGGGAATAATTACCACTCCCCCTGCTTCAATGGTGCGAGCGAGCGCCGCATCAAGGTCAGTGGTTGTAAAATATATAATGACACCAGCTCCCTCTGGTGCGGGCGCATAATCAGGACTTAATACCAATGATCCCGTTGCGCCTTTTGCGCCCTCCGTCCACGGAAACCAGCTCATAATGAGTCCATTTATTTCAGGTTGTCGGGTAAGGGTGATACCTAACACGGTGGTATAAAATTGCTCGGCACGATCAAGGTCGGTAACGGGTAATTCGAACCAGCCTACGGGGTTGATATTATTCATATGGATATATGATGAGATGGATACATACTTACTTATGACGTTTTCTTTTTCTGTTTAATAACACACGTGCTACAGCGACAACCATGAGGTTTGATGAGCTCATTTACATACTCTTCTCCATAATCGTACGTCAATTCCTCACCTTTTTTTATTTCTCGAGTGGCAACGATAAAAACCTGGGTGCCTTTCTGAGTTGATTCACAGTTTGGGTCACAGGAATGGTTAAAATACCGTGCCGTATTGGTACGCGGGCTTCCGTCGATAGTCCAGGTACTATTAATTTCAAACAGATAGCGCGCACCCTTTTTTTTATTTGCTTGGTCGGTGGAAATGAGGTCACCCACATATTCTAAATACATACCCGACTTGATGGTGTCCGTTGCAAAGATGCCAAGGCCAGCAGATGATCGTCCTACTTTGTAATGGGTGCGAGGGAAGGGAACAGTTTTACGCATGAAATATAGATAAATAAATCTTGTAGTGCGACTTTGGACTCTTGCGAGTGATGAACGAGGTAGAGTCCAAGAAGTACTCTTGTAGTGTACGGCAGTGCGCCGTTCCTGTCATCTGGGGTTATCTGCTATACTATAAGGTATTATGGATAAAACTCGACTTGAAACGTTGTCCGACGGTGTCTTCTCGATTGTTATGACCTTGTTAGTCATCGAAATTGCCGTACCCGAGATACTCAATCCGACCGATGCAAAAATTATTACGGCGCTTGGGCATCTCACACCTCTCTTTGTAAGCTATTTCGTGAGCTTCACCGTACTTGCGATGTTTTGGATATCACACAACTTCTTCTACAGTTCGATTACCAGGGAAGTAAATCGGGTGCTGGTGTTACTCAACATGCTGTACCTTTCGACGATAGCTCTGTTGCCGTTCTCGGCGCACTTTTTAGGCACCTACCTTACCTCACCGGTAGCAACGCTTGCCTACGGTATCAATGTGTTTGCAATCGGTGTGGTTGCATCCGTCGTACTCCAGTATGCGTATACATCCGATGAGATAGATACTGCACATCTTTCACGACGTACGCTCATACAGGCGCGTATTCGTACACTCCTTACCCCCGTGTGTACTCTCCTGGGGATGACCCTTATTGGCATAAGTATCTGGATAGCGCTTGCACTCTACGCCCTTCCTATCATCTTTAACATTGTACCGGGACTTCTTGATTTGGTAGAAAAAAAACTTAGACTTAATTTTGATTAGTGTGGTTGTGCTGAATACGGATGAGTGCCTCCATAAATTCATCTGCTCGTGCACGAACGGGAGATTCTGAAGAGAGTGTTTTTTTGAACATGGTCGCCTGTTCACTCAATGACGAGATGATGTGGGTAAATGTTTCGTGTGTGGCGGCACTGGGGGGATTGTCGAGTGTGTCTCCAAGTTCATGCAGCAGACTTTGAAGTTGTGTTTTTTCGATAGGGAGCGTAAAGGTAGGGACATGGCGGACTGCTTTACGTTCGACGTTACGAGTGCCATCGATATCGTGTCGAATACCAATCCCGTAATCAATTTTTGCTCCCTGATCATGTGCTTGTTTCCGTTCACGGTGCAGCTTTTTTTGAAATCGTTCATCTTCTACGGAGCCTACGAATTCGTCAAAGGTGCATATCACCGCACCGGTAGCTTTTTCGACAATGAGATTATCAATACCATGTGCATAATCGTCGTATATATTGGTGCGGAGTACATAAAACTCATCTTTTAGATATTTGTGCATGAGTACGGTCACCGCCATTTCTGCAAGGGCACCATCGTGTTTATTTCGTTCGGAGCGCCACGCCGTAAGGATTTCGTCTTCGGTATGTGCATTATGTTTGTGGTGATAGTAGTCTTGTACTTTTGGATTATCGGGCTCACACCAGTCACGTTCACGGGTTCGGACAAACATACGGAACTCTTCGATACGTTCCTCCGAAAACGGTCCTCCCTGCGTATCGAGATATGCAGTGTCTCGGATAGCACCGCGTTCGTCAACCAGTCCGGTTTGTTGCAAGTCCTCGGGGAGGTGTGGTGCAAGCTCGGTATTGATATCATGTGCCATTTCGGTCAAAAGCCCTCGCAGTCGCTCGTACGCAGCTTCAGGGGAACGTTTACGCTCCGTTGAAACGGGAGATGGTGAGAGTGATTCAATGCCCATACGACTATCATACGTCGAGTTACCTCGCTCGGCCAGTGACTTTGTGGTTCAATGGGGAAGTGTGTCACTCCTATGAAATGGTATAACAATCCCAACAACCGTACTGCTACTATCGCTATGGTGTGTATGGTGTTTTTGTTCGGTATTGCATCATATGTGTCACACACGTACGAAACAGCGCTCCAGACGCTTGTGGGGCAAGATACGGTGTGGGGTATGGTTGCGTACGTGGGAGTAACGATTGGTGCGGTTGTGGTAGCACCTTTTTCGACCGTACCCCTTATCCCCATCGCAACGGCATTATGGGGCTGGAAATATGCAGCTTTTCTTTCTATGGTAGGGTGGGTCATAGGTGCACAAATTGCTTTTTTCCTTGCCCGACGTTTTGGAGCGCCTCTGGTCGAGCGACTCGTGTCGGTTGAAAAAATACGCACCCTCGAAGAAAAGTTACCAAAAAAAGATTTTTTTTGGACGGTGGTTATGTTACGCACTACGCTACCCGTTGACCTCCTCTCCTACGGACTAGGTCTTTTTTCGAGTATGTCGAGTTGGGCATATTTTTGGGCAACCCTGATCGGCATAACCCCGTTTGCGTTTGCGTTTGCATATGCGGGTACGCTTCCAATAGGTATGCAAATCATGATGGCACTTACCGTGGGTGTCGTGGTTGCGGTGGTATATGTAGTTCGTCGTTTGTATGGAAAATAGAAATACCCACCGAAACTGTAGGTGGGTATGGTATCGTTGCTTTTTAGTTACACGATGTCAAAGGGTGCAAAGCCGAACACAATCAGACTTTTGATTTCTTGGATGTCAGTAATACTGAGTTCTGCTAGGGTTGTGAGAATATCTCCACATAGCCCAAGCCACATAGCTAGAGACATAGGGTGGTTTTCATTTTTTACTTCGCGCAGCACTACGTTGAGAATTTTCTTTGCCTCGCTGACGTAGTCACTCACTGAAAGTGAGATATCGGTACCCCACTCCTTCGCTTTGACGATTGCACGACCAAATTCATGGAACCTGTCTATTATCGCCCCCGTATTATCGTTTGATGCTGCTTCGATATATTGGTCGTAGGTAACACTAACCACCGTACCAGCTTGACCTTTTTCAAAGGTATATTCACCCTCATCCAGGTTGTTCAAACGGAAACTTTCTATATGTGCCAGTTCCCACAACTTTTTTTTATGATAATAACGCGCGTTTTTAGTACCTGCTTTTATTGCCACAAAAGCACTCAGTGCCTCGTTCGCAGCGCATGCAGCAATTGCCTGACGTTCAGCCAAGTCAGCTGGATGTATCTTTATAAATTCTCTTTTCATTATTTATTCCTCTTTCAAAGGGACACCATGTGTCCGGACAAAAATACAGTAGTATGCAACCCAAATTATACGGTAACTCACATTGATATAAATGTCAAGTACCTGTATACTTACCAGTAATGAAACTACTCATCGACACCTCAGATCATATTGACCACGTGCGAGTATTGTCCGAAGCAGAGACTCTTGTCTCGTATATAGGACAACTACGTGACGTAGTAGAGCGAGCCACCTACGACGACCCCGAATCATCCATCAACCTCTCTTCTGATACGGATCTTTTGACCCTGGTGCAGGCATGTGTCGCTGAAAAAACAACCTCAGCACTCAAATATATTTTTGTGGTTGGTATCGGTGGGTCAAATCTTGGCACGAAGGCGGTGTACGATGCGCTGTACGCGTTCGAAGACGTACTCCCCACGAATAATCGACCCAAGATGCTTTTTGTGGATACCGTTGATGCACATATGCTCAATACGTACGTACAGCAGGTGATTCCAACCATCACCACAAAAGATGAGTATGTGCTTGTCACTATCAGTAAATCAGGAGGTACGACCGAAACTCTCGCAAACACCGAAATACTCATTGATGCACTTCGTAGGCAGGTGGGTGCGTCCCTTGATCGGGTAGTGGTTATTACCGATTATGATTATGCCTATTGGCGCGCCGCACTTGCACAGGGAATGACGTGCCTGGCGCTACCGAGTATGGTGGGGGGGCGGTATTCAGTACTTTCAGCAGTGGGACTCTTTCCCCTTGCATTGCTCGGAGTCGATATAAAAGCCCTTCGCCAGGGTGCGCTCGATATCAGGAGCTATTGTCTCAATATCGAGGTGGCACATAATCCCGCAGCACAATCAGCAGTAGTACTTGTCCACGCGCGCGCGCAAGGAAAAACCATCAATGATACGTTTGTATTTAATAGCGAGCTTGAATCTCTCGGTAAATGGTACCGTCAGCTTATGGGCGAGAGTGTGGGGAAGGAGACTACGACAGACGGCAGGGTGGTGCACATCGGTATCACCCCTACCATCTCGGTCGGTTCAACCGACCTGCATTCCGTCGGGCAATTGTACCTCGGCGGACCTCGGGACAAGATCACCACGTTTATATACAGCACCGACTCAGCAGACGCACCTACGGTACCCACCGACCGCGTATTTCCCACCATCGTTGAAATGATACAGGGCAAAACAACGGCAGATATTATGCAGGCGATATTGGGTGGGGTGCAAGCCGCGTACCGCAATCACGAACTCCCCTTTATGGAGGTTCAACTTGCAAGCATCACCCCGTACGAACTAGGCGCTTTTATGCAATTCAAGATGATTGAGATGATGTATGTAGGAAAACTGTTGCAGGTAAATGCTTTCGATCAACCAAATGTAGAATCATACAAAATTGAAACCAAACGACTATTGGAACTATAACCGCACACCAAAACCCCTCCACTTTTCCCCTATAGTAAACACATGTATACCAAGGAGAGTATCAGTGGGTGGTATACTGCTCGTAACATGGATGATGAAGGGGTACGGATTATTAAAAATAGCAATGCGCTTGCCACTACTCCGGCACGAGCAGCACTACTCGCTATTGCCGAAGCGGGATATCAGTCAATCCAAACGCCGCGCGTAATCGAAGAAAATCTACAACGCAGGGGCGACGTACTCACGATAGCAGACCGTACCTACAATCTTACTGAATATGAAAATGTGTACGTACTTGCAGTGGGCAAGTGCTCGCTTGATGCAGCACCGGTCATAGCCTCAATCTTGGGGGATGCTATGACCGAAGGGGTATGTGTGGATGTGCGGAGCGGCCCTGCTCCCGAGCGAATGCGTATTCTTGAGGGCACCCACCCGTATGCTTCCGCGCAAAACGCATCACATACTAAAGCGTTGCTCGACCTCGCTGAAAAAGCAGGGGCCCATGATTTGGTGTTGGTGTTGGTTTCGGGAGGCGGATCAGCACTTCTCTGTCAACCAGGAACCCATAGCCCTCTTGATGAAGCAGACCTCATACGACACTTGTTTAAGGGAGGTGCCACCATTACGGAGCTCAATACCGTTCGAAAACATTTAAGCAAAGCACGCGGGGGTAACATGGCAGCAGCAGCATATCCAGCCGAAATTGCCACCCTTATTTTGTCAGACGTTCCGGGAGACGACGTGACGGTTATTGCAAGCGGCCCAACGTTATTTGATGAAACAACTGTCGATGACGCTCGTCGGGTCCTTGAAAAATATCACGCGGATCGGATTGGTTTTTCGTTTGACCATCTCATAGAAACTCCGAAAGAACAACACTTTTTTGAACGAGTGCACAATACATTGGTGCTCACCAACACCGTTGCGCTCACGGCCATGAAAACACAAGCCGAAGCGCTCGGATACACCGCATTGATACGAGATACACAGATGCAAGGAGATGCGCATGTGCTTGCCGAACTGATGGTGACCGAGCTTCATACTGCACGTCCGAGAACCGTATTGCTGTACGGTGGTGAAAGTACCGTCACGATAACCGGCCCAGGCAAAGGGGGACGCAATCAAGAGCTCTCACTTACTGCGCTCGAGAAGTTAGAAGAAGATGAACTTATTTGTTCACTTGCATCCGATGGGAGAGATTATACGGATCATGCGGGAGGCATTGCGGATGGGTATACTCGCGCCCTTGCACACGAAAAAGGCCTCACTCCGGCAGATTATTTATATACGAACGATTCATTTACCTTTTTCCACACTTTACAGCAGGGAGTGGTCACGGGGTATACTGGGTCTAATGTTGCCGATCTGGTGATTGGTATGAAGCATGCATCCCGTGAGACATGAGAGAGGTGTGAGTCATTCTTTTATTCACTTGCGTAGATTTATTTTTTAACACGTTCTTTATGAAAAAAACCGACCAACGACTTGTCATATGGTACAAGGAACTTACGATAGCTGATGTGCCACGCGTGGGAGGAAAAAATGCGGCGCTTGGAGAGATGGTGCGCGAGCTTCTGCCACTTGGGGTACGGGTACCCAATGGATTTGCAATCACCGCTGAAGCATATCGATATTTTCTCGATGCAACCAATCTCCGTAGTCGTATTGAGGACTCCCTCAAGGATCTCGACACGCACAGTATCGAAAACCTTCAGCAGCATGGCAAAGCCGTGCGTGAAATGATTCTTGCCGAAGAGCTTCCTGCTGACCTCAAAACGGCCATCGTTGCAGCGTATCACGAACTTGTCGAGATTGAAGGGGCGGAAGATGTGGCGGTACGTTCGAGTGCAACTGCCGAAGACCTTCCGGGCGCTTCGTTTGCGGGACAACAAGAGACGTATCTCAATGTGGTGGGGGATGAAGATGTGTTGATTTCTACCAAAAAATGTATCGCCTCACTCTTTACGGACCGTGCTATTAGTTACCGGTTCGACAAAGGATTTTCACACACGGATGCAGCGCTTTCGGTTGGGGTACAAAAAATGGTTCGATCGGACATGGCCACAAGCGGAGTGATGTTCTCTATTGATACCGAGACTGGCTTTGACAAGGTGGTGGTTATTGAAGGTTCATACGGGTTGGGTGAGATGGTCGTGCAAGGTAAGGTCACTCCAGACAGTTTTACCGTTTTTAAGCCTTCTCTTGAAAAGGGTTGCAAAGCAGTTATTGCGCGCGACATTGGTCCAAAAGAGGTTAAGATGATTTACGGAGAAAAGGGTGGAGTTATTGTTGATGTCCCGCACGAGGACAGAAATCGTCTCTGTCTGACCGATGAGGAAGCCGAAAAGCTTGCGCGATGGGCACTTGAGATTGAAAAGCATTTTTCTACCAAACACGGACACTACCAGCCTATGGATATGGAGTGGGCAAAAGATGGTAAGACAAATGAGCTGTATATCGTTCAGGCACGTCCAGAAACCGTTGTTTCCACTCGCGACAAGAACGTGTTCGTTGAACATGTCTTGAAAGGGACGGGAGAGGTATTGACCAAAGGGACGGCGGTAGGTACCAAAATTGGCGCCGGAGGAGTACGGGTTATTTTGGATGCAAAACACATTAGTGAGTTCAAAAAAGGTGAAGTGTTGGTAACGGAGATTACTGATCCAGACTGGGAGCCTATCATGAAGATTGCATCGGCCATTGTAACCGATAAGGGGGGGCGTACCAGCCACGCAGCCATTGTATCTCGCGAGTTGGGTATCCCGTGTATCGTAGGAACAGCAAATGCGACTTCAGTACTTTCTACAGGCCAAGAAGTAACCGTGGATTGCCCTGGCAGTTCGGTACGTGCCGGTATCCTTGATTTTGAAGTCGTTGAGCACCGTCTCGACAATCTTCCTGAACTTGAAACAAAAATCATGGTGAATGTCGGTAGCCCAGAAGAGGCCTTTAAAAACACCCACTTACCGGTACAGGGAGTTGGTCTCGGTCGGTTGGAGTTCATTATCATGAGTCATATTCGGGTGCACCCAAACGCACTGGTTGAATATGATAAACTCAAGTGGTTTGCCGGAGAAGGGCAGGCAGACAAACAAGAGCTGGTGCGCGCGATAGATGAGCTCACTCCCGGATATACCGACAAGACACGCTACTATGTCGATGAGCTTACCGAAGGTATTGCAAAAATTGCCGCTGCATTCTACCCCAATGATGTCATCATTCGATTTAGTGACTTTAAGACCAACGAGTACCGTACTCTTTTAGGGGGATATCTCTATGAACCCGAAGAAGAAAATCCAATGATTGGTTGGCGTGGCACCTCACGATATTATGATGAGAAATTTAAGACTGCGTTTGGATTTGAGTGTGAGGCACTGCACCGGGTGCGCACGGAATTAGGTCTTGATAACGTGATTCCGATGGTTCCATTCTGTCGTACCCTCGAAGAGGCAGACAAAGTCCTTGAGGTCATGAAAACATATGGTCTTGATCGCGAGAAAGGTGTCAAAGTATACGTCATGTGTGAGATACCGGCAAACGTATTGCTCGCCAACGAGTTTCTGGATCGATTTGACGGATTTTCGATTGGTTCCAACGACCTAACCCAATTGGTATTGGGTATGGATCGCGACAATAGCGTCATTGCGCACATCGCCAATGAAAATAACTTGGCAGTTAAGCGTATGATAGAGCCTGCGGTTGCAGCTTGCAATGCACGCGGCAAATACATCGGTATTTGTGGACAGGCTCCTTCGGATTTCCCTGAATTTGCACAATTCCTCGTTGGTTTGGGTATCGACAGTCTTTCGTTTACTCCGGACACCGTCATTAAGACACTCCCCAAAATTGCAGAAGCTGAAGCAGCGCGCAATAAGAAGAAAAAGTAACATAGTAATCAAGGGGGAGAATGTGCTAGACTATTCGTCGCAACATATTTACCAATCGTGACGTCGTACTGGTGTGTATACCAGTTCACCAGTACGCATTATTTTGAACCGTATGGCAACTATTACACACATTCACGCGCGACAAATTCTTGATTCGCGAGGCAACCCAACCATTGAGGCAGACGTCATATTAGAAGATGGTTCTATGGGTCGTGCGGCAGTCCCTTCGGGGGCTAGTACCGGTAGCCATGAGGCGCACGAATTGCGTGATGGAGGCGAAGCGTACAACGGCAAAGGAGTAACGCAAGCGGTCGCCCATGTGAACACGGTGCTTGCAGAAGCTGTGGTAGGTATGGATGCTGCGGCGCAGGTGGATATTGATCAAAAGATGATCGAGCTCGATGGTACCCAAAACAAAGAACGGTTGGGTGCCAATGCCATTCTCGCCATTTCGCTCGCTGCGGCAAAAGCAGAATCAATGAGTCAAGGTCTCTTTTTGCACGAATATGTTTCCAGACTTTCTCGTATCGAACGCACCCCCCTCCTTCCTATTCCGATGTGCAATCTGATCAATGGTGGTCAGCATGCTGCTGGATCAACCGATATTCAAGAGTTTATGATTTTGCCTATCGGGGCGGGGAGTTTTAGTGACGCAATTCGTATGTCCACTGAGGTGTTCCATGCATTGAAACGGGTATTGCAGGCCGAAGGCTATGGTACGACGGTGGGGGATGAAGGAGGTTTTGCGCCGAGTGTGAGAAATGGTAACAAAGAGGCGCTCGAGCTCCTGGTGCGCGCAGTAGAGGCTACCAGGTACCAGGTAGGTACCGATATTGCATTTGGTATTGATGCGGCATCAAGTGAATTTCAGGATGAAGATGGTCGCTATACACTGAAGAGCGAAGACCGTACTCTTGAGACGGAGCAACTTATCGATCTCTATGCGACATTGATACGCGAGTTCCCTTTGATTTCAATAGAAGATGGGTTGGCAGAAAATGACTGGCTTGGATGGCAATCATTGACTGCGCGACTCGGTGAGCAGGTGCAATTGGTGGGAGATGATTTATTGGTTACCAATGTTTCGTTTCTGAAGCGGGCTATTGAGGAACGTGCCGCAAATGCGATTCTCATTAAAGTCAATCAGATTGGCACCCTCACCGAAACCATCGACGCGGTGGATACCGCACACGAAGCTGGATTTAATGCAGTCATGAGCCATCGTTCAGGAGAAACCGAGGATACCACCATCGCTCACCTCGCGGTTGGGCTTGCAACAGGACAGATAAAGACAGGGTCTATGAGTCGGACGGATCGCGTTGCAAAATACAATGAACTTCTTCGTATTGAAGAAGTGTTGGGTGATAAAGCGGTCTTTGCTTCTTGGAAATAAACAATACGAGACAACATACATCTTAAAACCCCTCACCTGAGGGGTTTTGGTATAAGTAAGTGTGATACAAGTACCGCACCACTGACATACACTAGTTTTGAACGCGCGTCCCGTGCGCGGCACGGTCGCTATGCTCGCTCACCTCATCGGCTCGCTGCGCAATGTTCAAAAATAGTGTACGTCAGTGGTGCTCGTGCGGTGCCTATACGTATATCAGCAGTTTCTGACATACAAATACTCTTGCTATACAACATTGTTATACGTCAAATCTTGCACATAAGTAGTTTCGTTTCAAAACCCTCCTATACACAGTGCTTGGTGGAGGGTTGGGCACTATACTTACACACAGAAAAACAAAAACCAGGTGCAAACTAGTTTTTGTTTTGAATTTGTTCCTTGGACCAAAGACTGTCCTCGCGGTATATCAAAACATCAAATGGTGGACCACAAGAGCGTTTTACACACGTTCTACTCCAATCAGTGTAAAATAACTGAGGCCTCAGTTATATGGGATCCCAATTTTGAACTTTGATATACCTCGTGGGCTGTTTTTATTATGTACCAATCGTTACATAATAATTACCACATTAGTATAAATGCTCAGGTTTATCGTGAGTAGTATTTTATGCACAACATTTCAATGCTGACCTCAGTACCACAGTATGTCAAATTTTAGTATGTATCATACGAGTACATCACTTAGTATATTTAACAG
>JAKFXP010000006.1 GCA_021731325.1 Parcubacteria group bacterium | reverse complement strand
CTTCAAGAGTATGCTCAGGCAACGCTTCAAAAGCGGAAAAACATCAACATTCGAATCTCCGAGTACGACCTCCTGCGGCTCAAAGAAAAAGCACTAGAGGAAGGATTACCCTACCAGACGTACCTGGCATCTATATTGCACAAAAGTCTAGTAGGACGGTAATCAATGCGATAAATACAAAAACACACAGCCTTAACTGTGTGCATTAGAACTACAATGCCGTTCCAATCGAGGCGTCTCTAACATCGGCTAGAGAAAGAACTGACGAAATGCTAGTACTGCCATAAGTCCATTGAAGAAAGTGCCGAGCGCTGGCATAAATCGTCCTGCGATCGTCTTTGGACTTCCGATGTAGGTTAGTAGGCAGGCAATCGCGCATACTCCCCAAAACCATGGATCTTGGCCAACTGGTTTAGTCCACCCGTCGATAAGGGTCGGGATCATGGCGACATACATAGCCACTGTGATAGAGACCACTCCAGCGTTATTGGATGTGAACTTCCAAATGGTAAGAGCAATAGCTACAGCGACAGCTGCAAGTGTTTCTGGGTTACCCCAAGACATTGCAGTGATTCCCATAAGAAGCTTGGTCAACGCAATGAGAGCAATGGTCGTTGCGCCCGTCGCAAAACCGATCATAATCCAGGGGCGTTTATTCCCAGCTTTTACCATAGATACAAGCAGACTCGTGTCGATCAAAACCCAGAGTGCCCATGTTGCAAAGTTAAGCGGGATGTTTTGCATGAGCAAAACAGTGGTGAGGTAGACAAATGCGAGCATGGTGCACACAAAGCCTACCAACGGCAAATATTTTTTCATTACTGCGACCCTCCAGTCTGTGTGTAAATATGTGCTTAGACTCAAACTCTGGACGCTTTCGATAAAATAGGGTGCACATAATCGCGTTACGAAACTCGTCGAGGACGCAGATTTCTTGAGGCCTTGCGCAGACCGACCAATGAGGAAGGTCGAGCAGAGAGACTCGCCTCGCGAGGCGAGGACTCGTGCCTCAAGAAATCTGTGTCGAGAACGAGTGTCGTAATGCACCGTACGTACCAAAACCACCCGGGTTTCCCTGGGCGGTTTTGTAATACTATTCACTCTAAACTAATCAACTCGTTTCTACCCTCTCGCTTTCTTGATCTCCTCAGCCACATTTGGTGGTACCACCGCATAGTGATCGAACTCCATGGTCATCTGACCGCGGCCTTCGGTCATAGAGCGAAGGGTGGTAGTGTACCCAAACATCTCCGAGAGCGGAACCTTGGCATGCACGGTTTGCATGTCGACACCACGTGGCTCCATACCTTCAATCTGTCCACGCTTACTCGAAAGGTGACCGTTAATATCTCCCATGAACTTCTCTGGAACTACAATCTCAACACGCATGACTGGCTCAAGAAGTACAGGATTTGCCTTTTTGGATGCCTCTTGGAATGCTTGACTGCCCGCAATCTTAAAGGCGATTTCACTTGAGTCAACATCGTGGAACGAACCATCGTAGAGCTCAACCGAAATATCCACAAGCTTAAAGCCGGCAACAACTCCCCTATCCATCGCCTCACGAACACCTTTCTGCACCGCAGGGATGTATTCCTGAGGAATCACTCCTCCTTTAATGTTGTTGATAAACTCAAAGTGGTCTTCGCGATGCGTATTCTTTGACACCTTCGCATCCTCTGCAATAGGCTCGAGTGGCTTAATCTTAATCTTAACGTGACCATACTGACCGCGACCACCGGTTTGCTTGATGTATTTACACTCAGCATCCGCTTCGCGCTGAATGGTCTCGCGATAGGCAACCTGAGGGCGACCAATATCCGCTTCAACCTTAAATTCACGCTTCATCCGATCGACCAAAATGTCGAGGTGTAGCTCACCCATACCGCTAATAATGGTCTCATTGGTCTCCTCATCGCCCTGTACGCGGAACGTTGGATCTTCATCAGCAAGCTTGCGGAGTGCAAGACCCATTTTCTCTTGATCTTGTTTAGTTTTTGGCTCGATACGTACCGACACCACTGGCTCAGGGAACTTGATTTGCTCAAGAACGATAGGTTGTGCCTCATCGCAAAGGGTGTGAGAGGTCTTGGTATCTTTGAGGCCGACTGCTGCTGCAATTTCTCCTGCAAAGACCTTCTTTACCTCCTCACGTTTGTCTGCCTGGAGGCGCACAATACGACCCACGCGTTCTTTGTTGCCAGTGGTTGAGTTGTAGATGTAGTTACCCGCCTCGAGCGTACCGGAGTACACACGGAAGAACGTGAGCGTACCAACAAAGGGGTCGGTCTGAATCTTAAACGCGAGTGCGCAGAATGGCTCTTCATCCGAAGGCTTGCGCTCAACAGTCTCCTCCGTGTTTGGATCAATACCTTTTACTGGCACCAAATCAACGGGACTAGGGAGGTAGTCAACGACTGCGTCGAGTACGGGTTGTACACCTCGGTTTTTGAGTGCTGAACCACAAAATACCGGGAAGATTTCGTTTGCAATAATCGCTTGACGCAACATCCGCTTAAGTTCGTCGATAGGGGGCTCATTGCCTTCCAAATACGCATTCATCATAACTTCATCATTTTCGACAATGCGCTCAATGAGTTCTCCGCGGTACTTTTCGACATCTGCTTTGAGGTTTTCGGGAATATCGTTCGACTTGGTAACCGTCTCACCCATCTTGCCTGCGTACGAAAATACCGTGCGGGTAAGGAGATCAATCTGACCTTCATGTAATTCTTCTTCACCGATTGGAATCTGTGCACGAATTGCCTTTTTAGAGAGACGTTCGAGGATAGACTTGTAGCTCCGCTCGAATGAAGCACCGGTGCGGTCGAGCTTATTGATGAAGCAGAGGCGAGGCACCTTGGCATCGTCGGCGTACCGCCAATTAGTCTCTGACTGGGGCTCTACTCCCGCAACACCATCGAACACCACCACTGCACCATCCAAGACACGCATAGATCGCTGTACCTCAGCGGTAAAGTCAATGTGCCCCGGGGTATCGATGATGTTGAAGCGCGTCTTTGCCGCAAGGTCCAGAGGGTCCTCACCAATTTTTGTCCAAAAACACGTAATGGCAGCCGAAGTAATGGTGATGCCCCGTTCACGCTCCTGATCCATCCAGTCAGTAACCGTTGCTCCTTCATGCACCTCCCCAATCTTATGGCTCATACCGGTATAAAAGAGTACGCGCTCGGACGTGGTGGTTTTTCCTGCGTCAATGTGGGCAATAATGCCAAAGTTACGTATTTTTTCTAGTGGATAGTCGCGGTTCATATAATAATAGGTTGCGGTGAATAAAAAGCGCGCCATGCGCTACTAATGCCCAACACTATACAGGTAATGTGGTATTTGCTCAAGGGGGGCGTACGAATGTGCGATATGTATACGGGTACAGAAATAATAGTATGTATCCCCTGTAGTATATGGTAGATTGAGGTAAATGTACTTTTGTTGAAAATTGGAGAATCGTCATGAACATACGAAAGCGCCCGAAACGGCGGATGCAGGTAACATGTAGGTGTCACGCCTATCCATTTCCCCACCGACTAAGTGGCGGGAGGTGTAGTGGTGAAGAATGGGCTGAAAGTTATTTCTATGTTGTCGGCACCGCGTGCACGCAGTGTCATTGCAAGTCTAAGGAATACGGCTGTGAAGTCGCAGTAGGTATTGAATCTATACAGTTCTGTGAAGGATATCAGGAGTATCTTCACAGGCAACCGGCGTTACCGTTACTCTATAGTGACCTGGATAACATATGTGGTTTTTTCGCAGAGGAAGATACATAAACAGATGACAAACCGTCATCTGTTTTTTAATGCAGCATACAAATATAAAACCCCTTTGCGGGGTTTTATATTTGTTACCAGGCGAAGTGGGCGAAGGCTCGGTTTGCTTCTGCCATACGGTGGGTATCTTCCTTCTTCTTGACCGCCGTACCTTCATTGCGAGATGCAGCAAGGAGTTCGTCGGCGAGGAATTTTGACACTGGTGCTCCGCTTTTTGCGCGAGCAGCGGTGATAATCCAACGCATTGCAAGTGCCTGACGGCGCTCAGGACGTACCTCGCGAGGCACCTGGTAATTTGCACCACCGACGCGACGGGAACGAACCTCTACCGTAGGACCGACATTCCGGAGGGCGTTCTCAAAGACCTCAATAGGATCTTCGACTTCAGCAGCCTTTTTGATTTGTTCGAGTGCATCGTATACCACTTTGCGGGCAGTCTCCTTCTTTCCATCAAGCATGATATTGTTGATGAACTTCGAAAGACGAATGTTCTTGTATTTAATATCCTCAGCAATAGGAAGTTTCTTTTTGATAGGTCGTCGCATAACAGAAATGGATTACTTAGCAGCCTTTGGCATTTTTGCACCGTAGAGCGAACGACCTTTGCGACGCTTGTCTACACCGGTTGCATCAAGCTTACCTCGAACAATGGTGTATCGAATGTTAACGTCCTTTACGCGACCTCCGCGCACCAGTACGACGGAGTGCTCCTGGAGATTGTGCCCAATACCCGGAATGTATGCAGAAACTTCCATACCATTTGAGAGACGCACACGAGCGTACTTACGGATAGCTGAGTTAGGTTTACGAGGGGTCTTGGTAGTTACCTTGACACAAACTCCACGCTTAAATGGAGCGGGGTAGTAGGTAGGCTTGTTCTTGAGGGTATTGAAACCACGAGCAAGAGCCGGGACTTTTGACTTCCGGACAAGATCTTTTCGGGGCTTTCGTATGAGTTGATTTATGGTTGGCATATATCTGTACGCAGTGGGAGTACTGTACTACGGGTGGCAAAATAATGCAAGTGCGTGGCGAGTATGAGTATTTAGTATGGGTATGCGCACGAACATACTAATATTGATTGCTTATTGCTGCATATACTCATTCTCATACTAGATACTCATACGTTGAATTGAGGTAAAACACATTGGTACGAACGAGGAATTATGCGTGATTGTGCCCCTCATGATTATGCTCCTCAAATACCGGCTCACGACCTTCAAGTGAGGCAAATACGAGTTCATTGGTCATTTGAGAGTTTGTGTACGCACGCACCGCAGGCTCCTCTGCATCAGGGTAATGCTCAAGAATATGAGCTACTTCACGGGACAATTTGTCCTCATCGGGATGAATATCCTCTTTTTTGGCAATTTCGGAGAGTACTATTTGTAATTTTGCTCGCTTTTCAGCATCACTATGCCACTCTTTTCGAAGGTCTTCGATCGTTTTTTCAGTCTGTTTGAGGTATGCCTCCACTGCAAGCCCCGCGCGCGCTACCCGCTCGCGGAACCCATCCACCATTTGGTCGAGCTCACCTTCGATAAATAGTTCAGGTATTTCCACAACTGTTTTTTCCAAAATACGCTCAATCATAGCGAGGCGCCGCATTTCATACGCTTTTGTCTTCTTTTCGACCAATAATTTTGCTCTCATCTTTTCTTTTAGGTCGTGTAGGTCTGCAAAATCACCCAACATGCGCGCAAAATCATCGTTTATTTCCGGCACTTCTACCTTTTTGTCGTTTTTTTCGTCAATTTCATCTGAAGCACTCTGGCTAAGCATGTCTGCGTACATACCCTGCAGACGTGTCAGTTCGCTTTCTAGATCACTTTCTTCAACGGTAACTTTCTCAGGGTTGTCATGTTTTTCAATCTCTTTGGTTGCGAGCGTTCGGTACTCAGGCAAGGTGACGGCTGGATATACCGTACTAATGATTTTAAACCCAATTGGATTTCCCACCGCAAGCTTAGTCACCGTAACGGCGGGGCGACCAATGACATCGAGCTTGTTGTCCACCACAATATCGGCATAGGCACGACTAATGGCGAGTTCTGCCGCTTCTTCCATGAGTAGTTGGTCGCCCACGTGTTTTTCTACCATGTCGGCAGGCACATGACCTTTTCGAAAGCCGGGTAATTCTATTTCACGTCGAATCTTTTCGAGTGCTTTATGACGATAAATAAGCGCTACTTCGGTAGGTATTTCAGCAATAATCTCAATGAGGGAATCGGGTTTATTGGTTACCAGTAATCCTTCGTAAGACTTTTGGGCTATTTCGTTGGTATTTGACATACAGACGTTTGTTTATTTGGCGAATTTTTCTGTGTAGAGCTTCATGCCACGCAATACTGCCTCTTCGGCATCTTTTTTACCCTTAAATCCCGTCACTTCGACGACTTTGTTCTGTATTTTTTTATACGTCGCAAAAAAGTGTTCCATTTCCTTGATGGTGTGTTTGTTGATATCGACGAGGTCTTTTACCTCGTCCCAGCGAGGGTCGTCAACGGGTACCGCAATGACTTTGTCATCTGCATCACCGCCATCAATCATATTCATGATGGCCACTGGACGCACTGATACTAAGATACCGGGAGCAAGGGGGTAGGTGGTGAGCACCACCACATCAAGCGCATCCTCATCATCCCACAGAGTCTGGGGTACAAACCCGTAATCAAAAGGGTAATCCTGCGCACTGTGCATTGCGCGATCAAGCGCAATGAGCCCTGTTTCTTTATCTATTTCGTATTTATTCTTTGAGCCCTTATTGATCTCAATGATTACATTTACCTCTTCAGGGACTTTTTTTCCTGGGGTCACGTCATGCCACAAATTCATAATACACTGTGAAGTTAGAATTGTTGTTTGCTAATGAGTGCACTCGCACACTACACCACCTCTTCCTCTTTTGAACCCTCCTCTACGGTAACCGCATCGTCGACACCTATTTTATCCTTTGTTTCAGTTATTTCTTCGACTTCTGGCGTAGCCTCTACCTCTACCGGCTCAGGGGTATCAAGGGTCTCTGGCTGAGACACTTCTTCTGTAGGAGCCTCCGTTTTGGTGGAGTGTATATCAATGCGCCAACCGGTAAGCTTTGCAGCAAGACGGACATTTTGACCTCCACGGCCAATGGCAAGTGATTGTTGGTCTTCTGAAACCTCTACCGTAGCTTTGTGTTCTGCTTCATCTATATCCACCTCAAGCACTTTTGCGGGAGAGAGGGCATCTTCGATAAAGTGTGCTGCCTCAGGTGACCATTCGATAATATCAATCTTTTCGCCACCGAGCTCACTCATCACCGTCGATACTCGTACGCCGCGCTGACCAACCAAGGCTCCTACCGGGTCGATGTGTTCATCGGTTGCATGGACGGCAACTTTGGAACGACTGCCTGGCTCACGCGCAATGGCCTTAATCTCGATGGCACCACTTGCAAGCTCGGGCGCTTCTTGTGCAAAGAGTTTCATAAGAAAACGGGGGTGGCTACGAGAAATCTTGACCACCACACCGCGCGGACCTTCTTCCACCTGATACAGGTACGCACGGACGCGCTCACCTTGACGGAATCGTTCTCCAGGAATCTGCTCATCGTACGGCATTAAGGCCTGCGTACGGCCAAGATCAAGGTATATATTCCCGCGTTCAATACGTTGTACCGTACCGGACACCAACTCACCTTCACGGCCTTCAAATTCGCCCAAAATACTCACTTTTTCTGCCTCGCGAATCTTTTGAATAATGACTTGTTTGGCGGTTTGAGCGGCTATACGGCCGAACTCTTCTTGTGGTTCAAGAGGAAATACTAATTCATCATCTACCTGTGAATCTTTTTTGATGCGACGAGCATCTTCGATACGAATATGCTTCTCAGGGTCGAATCGTACCCGGTCATCTTCTTCTCGCTCTACTTCATCTCCTTCGACCTGAGGTCGTACGGGCATTTCTTCACCCTCGTCATCGGTCTCGGGAAACCATACCCGGGTATCGTCCACCACAAATTTCACCTGAAAAAACTCGGTGGTACCGGTGTTGATATCAAACTTGGCGCGCACCACCTGGCCACGTTTCCCGTACTCTTTTTTGTACGCTGTTGCAAGTGAGGTGCTTATTGCCTCAATAACGGTATCGCGTGGAATACCGCGCTCATCCTCAAGCTCTCCAAGAACACTATTTATGACTTTTAGATCAAACATATATATGATTTGTTACGAATAATAGTTGGTAAGTAAGTGGTATATAACTAAAAGTGCCCCCGTCGGGGACATTTCAGAATACGACGATTGTACCTCGCTTCGCACACCCTGTCAACAAACTGCCCCACAAAATCTTTGTGGGGCACAGCTGTCATGAGAACAGGTAGGATTCTACGGGTACGCCGGTAAGAATCTGACGCATATTTGGCATAAACCACAACATAAAATCTTTTTGGGCTTCCAGTATACGCCACGGAAGGGCACGTATCTCAAACGGAAGAATGGCGTCGGTTGCCATGGCAAAGGCTAGGGCGTGGGGGTGCGCAACCTGCGTGAGGGGTATCTCCTCTTCAAGACACTGTTTGTACGAAGCGCGCCCGAGCGCATGTATGCGGGCAGTGAGCGCGTCAATCACTTCACGTGAGGTGACGTATTCGCGGGTAATACAGTACGAAATACATTCGAGAGACTGTACCGGCCACTCAATGAGTCCGTTGGCATCCATGGTGACCGTTTGTAGTATCGAAAATACGTCAGTCCGAAATCTGGTGACAGTATCGTTCATGTCATACTCCTATATATTGTAGGTGAAAAGAAAACTAACTCCACCGAGTACTGTACCATGCGGGGTACGGGGTGCAAGAAGGAGGTATACCAATACACACCTGCACGTATGTTCGTGCAGGTGTGTATTGAGAGCTGTGAACAATGTCTACGTTTACATCCCTGCGATGCGCTGTCGAGCAAGAGCTGCTTTTTCTTGCGGAATAATAACACCTATTGCAATGAGTAGCTCAATGAATTGAGGCATATCTATCTCAATCTCGGCGTCACCGTCAAGGTGTAGAGGGGTAGTAGTTCCGAGAAGTTGCACTCGTGGTGTTGTCGATGCTGCGCTATCACGATGTGCTTCTGGGTTGAGGAGCGCACCCCGTCCACCAGATACTGATGCTTCCTGCGTAGATGTTTGAGGGCCTTCGGCAGACGTAATGAAAAAATCTATACTTGGAGACGTAAAATTACTACGTGGCTCGAATGTATGTATACGACCGTATGGAAGTATTGGACTTTCGCAAAACTCAAGCGTGTCGAGTACTACTCGGTACGAACCACTCTGTATGGGTAATATAGCAGTGGTTAATACGAATGTTTCAGTGGCACCTGGTGTAATTTCAAAAACATCACCCAGCTGAGTAGCCGTAGGAGAGGTCAATGTTGTGGTGCCCATCACTACATTAACAGTTGACCCAGCGACATCCTCAACATGGAACTGCAAGACGTTACTTGACGTTGCACTGACGTAGTATGTCTGTGTGTCGGTAGTGACATCAATCATAAATGTGTACACCACTCCATTATCGCTCTCTGTAGGTAAAGCCAGTACAATTTCAACATTCAATCTCTGATTCAATGTTGATGTAGGTGCCGAGGGAGTAGTGGTACCTACAGGAACGTAGAAATCCTCACCTTCTTGAGCACCAAGTATGGTGCGCGCCTCAATCGCCTTCTCTTCAGGTATTACTTCAAGATCAATGAACAAATTAGTAAGCTCTAGTAGCGTTGTAACTGTAGGAACCTGCAGTACATGAGCACGTGCCTCTTCTGCTTTTGACGTGGGTATTACCTCAAGAGCAATAAAAAGCTCAGTGAGTTCGCTTAAAGAAACACCTGCATGTGTTGTCCCCAACGTTATGTTACCTGTATGTATATTAGTAATAATGTACCGCACGTCATCCGTATACTCTATAGGAATTATCTCTAATGCCATGAGAAGTTCGGCAAGTTCCGTGAATGTTGTGGTTGCAGGTACCTGAGCCATCACACTTCGCGCTTCCTCTGCTTTGATTGGTGGTATTACCTCAAGCGCAATGAGCAGTTCTACAAGTTCTGAAGAAGTTGCTGCGCGTACGGGTACCGGTGGAGCAGTATCTTCTACAGGAACATAGGTATCCTGACCTTCTTGCCCACCAAGTATGGTAAGTGCTTCAATCGCTTTCTCCTCAGGAATGACTTCAGTATGAATAAAAAGATTAGTAAGCTCCAATAATGTGGTAGTCGTAAGTACTTGTGCCTCAAGACCACGCGCTGTTTCTGCTTTTGACGTAGGTATTACCTCAAGAGCAATAAAAAGCTCAGTGAGTTCTTGTCTGGTAATTGCCTCTGCAGGGGCTGCGAGCATTGTTATTCCTATAAATATCAATCCTACGATAGTTATAGGAATGGAGTTTCGTATTTGTGCTACTGTTTTCATAATCAATAATGAGTGCTTGTAATGAGACGTTGGATACTAAAAAACCGCTTAGTAGCGGCATAAAAGAACGTATGTGGGTTACAGCACCCTGAGTCGATACTACTGTAGCACAATACTTGCAAACTGTCTATTTTTAATGTTTTGTATGCAATGATAGAGGTTCGACCTCTATCATTGGTAGGTTATGCTATGTGTGGTAATATCACGACATGAGTGGGGTTCAAAAACACACACAAGCACTCACTACCCTAGTCACAGGCATTGTATTTATCATCCTCGGGGTAACTGGGTGGTACTTTTTTCCTCCGCAGTCTTCTGTTCCTGTTGAGGTGGTGATAGATACCACCTCAACCACCACCGACCCATTTGCACTGGAGCCGATTGTGCCTCAAGCACGGGTGAGTACTGAGGGGTGGAAGACGTGTCGAAATGAGGAGTATGGGTGGGAGGTGCAGTATCCTGCGGAGTGGTATGTATACGGCGAGGGGCATGATAATGGGATATGGGAAGGGAGGTTTGAAGTGGAGACTCCTTGCACAGGACAACATATCACCCTAGCAAATTTTGGACCTCCTAATTCTCCAGATTACGAGAAACGATTTAGTGACACGGAACAGGAGGGTTTGAATATTATTTCAGTAAATAAACTTTTTCCTGAGGTGAGGAGCGAGTATACAAACGTGCGGGACTTGGCACGTTCGTTTGATATGTTTACTCTGAAAACAATCTATAGTATTGATGGGTACGAGATGGTAACAGTACAGCATGAGAATCAAGTACGTAATTTTATATTTGGACCAACTTATCAAATGGAAATCATTAGTGATTACCCGATTTCAAATATTTTGTTATTTGAAACCATTCTCTCCACTTTCCACTTCATAGGTACCAGTACACCTGTTACGGAATAAGAAAAAACACCCTACTCCTCGAGTAGGGTGTTTTGATATAAAGAACAAAAAGAACTAGGTTATTTCCAGAGACGAGTATTTACTGCAAATGCTCGCGCAGGGTCTGGGTAGCTACCAATCCAACCATACGGATCAACACGCTCTCCGTATAATTGCATCGTAAAGTGTAGATGCCCAGCACCCGTGGTGCCAATGGAGGTTACCCCTGCACGTACTTCTTGACCTACGAATACATTTCGTGTGGTGAGGTGTAGGTAGTGTGAGGTGTAGCCATTTTGGTGCTTTACCACCACTGTGTCGCCATAAGAATGTGCGGATGATTCCTGCACCACTCCATTTGCGACAGCGTATACTGGTGTACCGTTACTTACCGGATAGTCGTAGCCAGTATGTCCGTCGTAGTAGAGAAAAATACCACTATCATTACCACCTGTCATATCATACTGTCCACCCACAGAAAATGCGGCACCACCATTTTTTTGATAACCATTTAATGGTACTCCAGGAGCGCATGCATTTGTGGGAGCAGATGCGACGACAGGGTTTGGGGCACCGAACTGTAGTCGCCCTTCTTCACCCGTATATGCAGTGATGTATGCATCTGCACAGTTACCGATGCTCAACCCATTACCATCGACTGCCATATGGTGATCTAGTACGCCATTTATAGTTGCAGTGTACGGACTCATGCCTCCCAACGGAAACTCCAACCCTTGCACTAACCACACCTCATCGAGGTATATCGGCGTTGCAAGGCCACCAACCATAAAGATCACGCCTTTAATCTTGGTGTTCTGCGCATTAAACGCAGTGAGCGGGATAGTGACCGTATACCATTTGTTCGTATCGTACTGATTACTCGGAAATGGAGGTTTGTCCGGCGTAATCATGTAATTGGTTACGGGTAGGTACCCTAATATCACTCCATCACTCCTATCGAGACCAATGTACAACTGGTCGAGTTCGGCAGTACTTACGATACCTCGCACTCGAAACACCAATGCTCGCTTACCCGATGTGTTGATGGGCTCCATGCGATGCATTTCGAACGCACCCCAGTAGGTCGCATAGAGTACTTCGAGCGCACTTGTGCCCACTCTACCCACTGGTGTTGCAGCAGTATTACGCGAGGCGATATTATACGACCCTGCTTCAATCCACCCTGCAGAAAATCCATCTTGGTAGAGTGGTTCCGATGAAGTTGTTGCACCCTGTATCGCAGTGCACTCAAGTGCACTCCATGCGAGAGTGCTCGTGAGTACCATACTTATTCCAAGTATACCGAGTAATACTCGACATATAGAGATACTATTCATTACAGACTCCTGTATTGTTGTCGAGAAGATTCTCGAATTGTAGATCGTCAAACGTCACTGAGGTTGGTGTCTCACTCATAATTTCGACATTAGTAATCGTCTGATTTACCGCATTGAGAACCGAGAGTGGAATACGTACCTCATGCCATACATGGGGAGTAATTACTCTCCCTACCACATAGTTAATGAGTGGTAGCGGAGTGGTCAGTGCAGCACCTTGCGCACCATACAGACGCACATACAACTTTTGCCCTCCAGTGGTACCACCATGTACTTTGAGTGAGAGTGTGTTTTTTCCTGTGGTAGAGTACCCAGCAGTTCCAAGTGAAAGTGCTGACCACCCAGCCTGGTACTCAACACCTAACCCAATTGCACCAGTAAAATACCGGATTGTGTCAGATGTTGTAGCGATATTCCATGACCAACTTTGCCAACCTGTGCCGATGGATTCATCAAACAATACACTACTTACAATAGGTGGTGTTGATCCCGAGCTGTAGGTAGAACCACCCACGTCACTAAACTTGATATCGTCGATGTACATCGTCGTGACTGTTGGCGACTGCACCATAAACCCTGTTACCACTTTGTTGGTAGCATTGAGATCTGCAAGAGGAATGGTCACGCTATACCATTGATTTGCCTGTATAACATTTCCACTCACGTAATGGTGTATAGGTAGTTCAGCGAGCACCGCTCCAGCAGCATCAAAAAGCGCTACCGAGGGTTGCTTACCACTTACACTTCCACCGTGTATCGCAAATCGCAACGTCTGCTGCCCTGCGGTCGAAAACCCATTGTGATGCAGGTACAAACCAGCCCACGGCGCAGTAAAGTTCATAGCAAGTCCATACGAACCTGTATATGCTTTTGAAGCTGAATTGGAAAGAGAGGTATTCCATGACCAACTTTGCCACAATGATCCTATTGCGTCGGTATACAATCGTGAGGGATCGAACGCCTCTACATATCCAATTTGTACACAATCCCAGGCGTATACCAGATGTCCTCCCGCCCTAAACCCGACACCACGAATGTGCGTAGGAGGGTTCAGAGCAGTAAGGGGAATCGATACCGCGTACCAGGTATTAGCTTGCATACTTCCACCAGGAATATACGCAGCTATAGGTACTTGCCCCCTTCCTTGCATGTTTGTGTCATACAATTCGGCAGTAAGGCTAGTGGTTGGATTTACCCCATTACTGGTAAAGCTTTGTACGGCAAACGTAAGTGCATTGTGTGACACAATACTCTTATTCCCCGCAGCAACTGGTCGAAACTCTCCACCTACTTGGTGTTCTACTAATGCGGTTTTTGTACCACAAAACGGACTGATTGAGAGACCAGAAGGGTCTTGGGTGATAATTGTTGCGTTACTTGAACCATTACTCCACGTGAGCGGAAAGCCTTCATCATATACTGTGAAGGCTTGTGCTATCGGGATCATGAGTACTAGTACGCATACCATAACTCCTATGAGTCGTACACGAAGTACATTCATTACTATCTCCTATTTGTGAAAGGACACCATTGTCCACTGTGCAGAGTACCAGTGGGGGGGGCGACGGGTCAATAGATTATGTGCGTTACACCACACTTGTTGAAAACAAACGTCACTATATGGAGCAGGTGTTGGTACAATACATATACCACTGGGGTTCCATCACCTCACGCTGTACCTTGTGAAAACATCCAGTTCACAGCTTAAGAACTTTATCCTAGACTCAGGCC
>JAKFXP010000091.1 GCA_021731325.1 Parcubacteria group bacterium | reverse complement strand
TCGGAGGGCTTCCATACATTTTGGATCGCATTGGTAATCCACCCGTATACGCAACCGAGGTAACCGCGCTCCTTATTAAAAAACGTCAAGAAGAATTCCCCCACCTGCCCAAGCCCGACATACGCGGTCGTACAGCGTACCGACAAGGTAACCCTTGGCAAAACCGTGGTGCGTTACTTCCCGGTTACCCATTCTATTTCTGACTCATGTGGCGTACTCGTTGAAACCCAGTGGGGCAACATCGTTATTTCGGGCGACCTTAAGCTCGACCATGAAGACGGTATTCCCAGCAAAAACGAAGAAAAAGTGTGGGGTGCCGTGGGCAAAGGTGACAATATCCTCTTTATCGGAGACAGTACCAATGCAGAAAAAGGTGGGTTCTCTATCCCCGAGTCAGTCGTAAACCGAACCCTCGAAGAAATCATTACCGATGTAAAGGGTCGTCTCATCATTGGTACCTTTGCATCCCAGTTTGAGCGCATGATTCATATCATCCAGGTATGTGAACGTCTCAACAAAAAGATTGTGACGGAGGGACGGTCAATGAAAAACAATCTTGAGATTGCAAAGATGGCGAATCGATTAGTCGTTCGTCCGGATACGTTTATTGGGCCTGACGAGATGTCCAACTATCCCAACGAACGCATTGTGGTGTTGGCCACCGGTGCACAAGGAGAAGAGTTTGCAGCACTTATGCGTATCGCAACGAGTAAGCACAAATTCATTACCCTCAATGAGCGCGATACTATTGTTCTCTCTTCGTCCGTCATTCCTGGTAATGAACTTTCGGTACAGAAACTAAAAGACAATCTATACCGCCACGGGGTTCGGATTATCCACTACCGCGCAAGCGACGTGCACTCAACTGGCCACGGCAATACCGGTGAATTGGTGTGGATCCGTGAACACGTGAAGCCCCGCTTCTTTATGCCTGGGTATGGGTACCACTCAATGCTCCGCTGTCACGCTCAGGCACACGTTGATGCTGGATTTCCAAAGGAGAACATCGTGATTCCTGACAACGGCACTATTATTGATTTTATCGAAGGAAAGGAGATGCACGTACTCGACGTCAAAGCACCGAACTCTCTCATGATGGTTGACGGTCTTTCGATTGGTGATGTGCAAGAAGTGGTCATTCGAGATCGCAAGACACTGGCGCAAGATGGCATGTTTGTTATCATTGCAACCGTGAACGCGCGCACCGGTGAAATCCGCAAATCACCGGATATCATTTCTCGCGGGTTTGTGTACCTGCGTGAGAGTCAGGAGCTCTTGGGTGAAGCGCGCCTTATCGTCAAAAAAGCAATCAACGACTCAACCAAGGGCATGAATCCAATCAACTTTGAGTATGTTCGACAGAACATCACCGAGGCAGTAGAACGCTTCTTGTTACAAAAGACTAACAAGCGCCCTATCGTCATACCCGTGGTACTCGGGTTATAGTTAGGGGATGGAATACATCCTCCGACGCATACATACAACCAGCCATCCATTTGGCTGGTTGTATGGTGCTAATCTGCTGCTCGGCTTTCACTACTTTCTTATTCAATTCGTACACTCGAGCTTCCTGCTCACCTTTATGTCGCGCGCGGAGATGGGTCTCTTGGTGTCGGTCTCATCCCTCTGCGGACTCGTGGCACTCGGCTCATCAACACGCATCTTGGCACACATTGGTGCATACCGCACCGTACTCTACGCAACCGCCCTGGATGCCGTGGCGATGTTTGGTATCAGTCTCTCGCACTCTCCCGGCATCATCATCGCCTGCTTTGTCCTCAACATCCTCCTCGTGCCGGTACTCCTTTTTTGTCTCGACATATTTCTTGAAAATCGGCTTGGGGTGGAGAACGAGGCACGTTCAGGTAACGTACATGGGGTATACCTTTCGTGGGGTATGGCCGCCGCACTCTTCTCTCCTGCCATTGCCGGATACCTTGCGGGCGCGCAGGCCGACTTTACCCAGGTGTACCTCGTGAGTGGATTATTTTTGATTCCCTTTATACTCCTCATCATCTCCCAATTCCGTACCTTTGTTGATCCACTCTACGAAGTCTTTCGACCCCTCGCGACCGTGCGCGAGATTTTGCGTGACCACAATATATTCCATATCATGGCAGCACAATTTCTCATGCGATTTTATTTTGCGTGGATGATTATCTACTTACCCATACACTTGCATACCGTGATTGGATTCTCATGGCCTGACATTGGTCTCATTTTGTTTTTTATGCTCATTCCCTACCTGCTGGTCGAATGGCCGGCGGGGGTGATTGCCGATCGTTGGTTGGGAGAAAAAGAACTTCTCATCGGTGGTTTTGTTATTACCGCCGGGGCAACACTCGCTATAATGTATCTTACCTCCACGAGTCTCTTGGTATGGGGGGTGGTGCTGGGCATCACGCGGGTGGGTACCGCCCTTATTGAGGCAATGTCTGAAACATACTTTTTTAAAAAAGTGCATGCGGGTGAGGCAGACCGTATGAGTTTTTTCCGTATGTTACGCCCTCTTGCCTTTATGGTGGGGCCCATTGCCGCAACGCTGGTACTGCACGTCACCTCACTTACCTATCTCTGGGGGGTACTTGCGGCGATAATGTTGACGGGGGTCATACATGCCGCCACACTCATCGACACCCGATAAAAAGAAACCCCAGATATATTCTGGGGTTTGGTGATGGGGTACGTTACGCACACGCAGATAATGCTTGTGTGGCTACCGGTTGACGGGGGTAATACACGATTGTTCCTGGTTGCCAGGGGCGCTCGTACCCCACCTCGTCGGCACAGACTCCAAATCCTTGAGGGGATTGACAGAGGTAGACGGCACGTACCGTACCGATACTGTCGGGGGTGTAGAACAGATGTACCTGTGATGCCGGATTTCGTTCCGCTTGTTTTGCATACATAACTAGAAATGCATAGACCGTACTAAGACTGACCTGCATCTCATCGAGCGTACCTACTATCGGTACAATCGAATCGTCAAGCGCTATCCTGTTCAATACTCGATACTCTAAGGGTATCGGTTGTGCTGAGACCTCTGTAACAGTCTCTGTATTTCGTAAGAACCATCGGCTGAAGTTTCTACTAATATATAGAATGGGTACTACACTCCGTGACCCATCGTGCACGACAAATTTTTGACGTGCGGAACATGCCGCACGTGGTGGGATGACTCCATATGCCTCGGGATTTGATAACACCGGTTCAGTGATAATAGCGTACATCTGTGTGCTCCTTGCGCCCAAAGGCGCATTGTGTGTGAAGGAATAAACCATTTACGATAATACCATAGTATATGTACATACGTCAAGTAACGTGTTGTGCTCCACAAAAACTTGCATCTTGGTATACGTCACACATACCCATCTGCATAGTCCCCACCCTGTACCGACTGTGGGAAAATGGTAGGGAGTCTCGGGAACGGCCACATTACCATTGATATTCAACTATGCCTTACTTACCAAGTAAATATACTCCTTCACCCCTTATCATAGTACTTCTTCTTGCCTCACTCACCCTTATTGGTTCATACCCACTATTCGCACGCTTCTGGCCTATCGCCGAAGCGGCAAATCCGTTTACCTTACGTGCAGAGGTAGTATGTACCACAGGTACCCCTACGGTACGTCTGAGTTGGAACAACCCGAACAATGCAACGACCTACACACTCTATCGTACCCCAAGCAACCGGGGCACGTCGGTATGGGTCAACTACGCACCGGGAGTGACTGCCACCACGCATACGGATACCAACGTTCGTGCTGAATCAACCTATCAGTATCAAGTCAGTGCACACAGCGCTGCCGGCGCGGTACAGTATTCGGATGTAGTGACCCTTTCTTCACTCTCCTGTACAACACCTACCACACCCGTCGTAGCGCCCACTCCACCGGTATCGGTACGCCGCACCTTTGATCCGAGTATTACCACGAGCTGCGTCGCGGCAAAGCCTCGAGTGCAAATTGGATGGTCAAATCCTAATAACGCACACACCTACAGCCTGTGGCGCAACCCAAATATGCTCGGCATTGGTACCTGGGGTATTATCGGTACCACAACCGTACCTGAGTACACTGACCTTACGAGTAGTGCAGGCAAAACATACCGTTACCAAATTACGGCAATCGCGGTGGACAACACGATACGGTATTCTGACGTCTTACTCTCGGGTACTATACCCACCTGCACCACCCAAACACCGATACCTACCACCTCCACGAATATGCCCACACCAACTCCCATCCCACCGGTCACGGCACCGAAAACACTTAGCTGGGGCGTGTACTCAGGGTGGGGAGATGCCACCATTCAAGAGTTTGAAACACGCACGGGAGAAAATCCAAATATGATCGCACAGTTTGTGCACTGGGGTAATGGGGGTGCGTTCCCTACCCATATGGCAAAACATGCCAAAGATAAAGGTCGCACCCTCATCATCTTTTGGGAGCCAAGCAACTACCTCATCGGCGGGACTGATCAGCCGGAATTCTCATACGATGCCATCAATCGAGGTAATTGGGATACCTACATCAAGAGCTTTGCTGCCGCGGCAAAAGCGTATGGGGGACCCGTTATCTTGATTCCCTTCTCCGAAATGAACGGCAACTGGTCGCCCTGGTCGGGCACCCAAAACGGCAACACGCCTGCAAAAGCGGCGGAAGGTTTCCGTCATGTCCGCACCGTTTTTGGCACCCTCCCCAACGTCAAGTTTGGCTGGGCAATCAACTCAAACTCAGTACCGGACACCGCTCAGAACGCCATTGAGTTATATTACCCAGGGGATACGTACGTGGATTATGTGGGAGTCGACGGGTTTAACTTCAACAATACCGCGTACACACCGTCATGGCTCTCCTTTGACGCAATCTTTGGCAAACCACTCACCTTGCTGTCAAAATACAACAAGCCGATACACATCTTCTCATTCGCGAGTGCCGAAGGCCCTCAGAAAGCGGCATGGATTACTGATGCAATGAATGTACAAATGCCCAAGTACCCACGCCTTGTTGGATGGACGTGGTTTAACCAGAACAAAGAAAAGAACTGGCTCGTCTGGTCGGACGAAGCATCACTCAATGCATTTAAGTCCGTAACTCCGTAACGAGTCCAGTATACAAAAAAGCCCGACCTGATGGTTGGGCTTTTTTTATTTATATCATCACATATATCACTCTGAACAAGTGCCTGTTTTTTGGGACATTGCGCAGTGAGCCGATGAGGCGAGTGAGCATAGCGACCGTTCCCGCCGGAACGGGACGCGCGTCCCAAAACATAGGTATCTTGTGAGGGGTGATATATTCTCCGCTTATAGATTACGGGGTCATCAGTGCAACACCTTCTTTGACCGTCACCTTACTGATTGACGTAGTGTTCACGTAGTTCACAATGTCGGTAAGGAATGCGGGGGTAGCCCCAAGATCTGCGGCAAGGTCTCCATCAATCTGGTGGAACATGAGAATGAGCCACGTCTTGTCTGCAATCGCTTGTGCAGTCCATGTCTGAATGTCAGCCATGGTGGTCTCCCGTCCTACACGCTGTATCTTGAGCGCACGTTTATCGGTGACGGTGGTATTGTATCCACGATCAACCCCGCGCGCGGAGACATATCCTGCGGTCTGCGTCATACCCTGCACTGCGGGATTGTAATCACCAAACGGATAGGCAAATGATTCTACCGACGTCACTCCCATCGCAAGTATTTCGTTACGAGAACCAGTGATCTCAAACTGTGCATCGGTAGGAGTAAGCGTCGTAAGTGCGGGGTGCGTGCGGGAGTGTCCGCCAATCTCATGTCCTGCGGCTTGGAGCGCCAATACTTCTTCGGGACTTATCGAAGATCGAACTGCTTTGAGCGAGAAGTTGTCTACCGTCACATATCCGACGCCGTGAATCAGGTGGAATACCGTCATCGACACCGCGTCGGCAGGGGTGATGATGGTGTACGTTACATTCTGCCAACTATCTGCAGTAGCAGGGAGTGTTGCAAGTCCGACGTATTGTACGGCACCTCCTGAGAGCGTGTAGCGTACGAGCACCTCTGAAGGTACATTTGAACTATAGTGGTCAGAAAATACGTATTGCGTAGTAGGAGCAACCGCGACATCGGCAAAGTACCACTTGGCATCGCCATCCGTGTAGGAGGTAATCTCAACCTTTGCGGCCGATCCACCGTCGGTACCAATGACCGGATACGTGTAGACCCGGTCATTGGTACCCCATCCACCCTGGAACCAGTCGGTAGGAGTACCCGTACCACCCGTAGTCTCTACTGAATTGTTGGCAATGAGCTCGGTAGGAAGGGTGTTGGTAAATTCGCTCACGACGTAAAAGGTACCTTTGGTGTTGCCCGCATTGAGGATAGGAAGCGCATCGGTGTAGTGTGAGCGCCACCCATCGTCAAAGGTGTACGAGATCATTCCTTGTGCAAATGCATTACTGTTGCCTGAGGTGATACTGTAATCATCAATCTCCAACCATCCGTTCGTGTAGACAATATGCATGACGGTCATGGAGACTGCGTTTGCGGGAATCACAAAGGTATCGGTCACGTTCTGCCAGGTAGGTGTAGGAGCACGATTACCGAGGCTAATATATTGGTCGCCCCCACCAGCGAGCGTGTAACGTACGGATACATTTGTTTGTACATCCGATCGGTAGGCATGGGTCATGGTGTATACGCTCCCCGGCGTTACCGCAATGTCTTCGAAACGCCACTTAGCATCGCCATCAACATGATTGGTTAGTTCGACACGTGCGGCGGATGCACCAGCGCTGCCTACCACCGGATAGGTATAGGTACGGATGTTATTGCCCCATCCGCCACGGAACCAATGCTCGGGATCGCCATCGAGACCGACCGTTTCAAGAGAAGGATTGAGTACCGTATTGGGAGATGCCACCGTGTTTGCTATCGTCATAGTGAGGGTTGCTGCAGTAGCGATGTTCCCTGCTGCATCGCGTGCTTGTGCACCAACGGTATGGGTGCCATTGGAGAACACTGCCGTATCGAGTGAGAACACGTACGGTGCCGTAGTATCTTCGGTCACATCAACAATAGTGACTGGTGCACCGTCAATCAAGAGGGTGACTCCCGCAACGCCGACCGCATCGGTAGCATCAACGGTTATATTCGTAACATTGGCAATCGTTGCACCGTTTATGGGGTCGGTCACTGACACGGTTGGTGCCGTGGTGTCGAGAGCGCCGGTACCGCTAGTAAGTTGGAAGTTGTCGATCTCCAAACTGCCCACACTGTGTAGTATGTGGAAGACCGTAAGACTCGTCGTGTTTGTAGGAGGAGTGATAGTGTACGTGGTTGGTGCCCAGTTTGCGGATGCGGGAAGTGCGCCCAAGAATTGGTATTGGGTTGCGCCGCCTGCAAGCGTGTAGCGTGCAAGCACTTCAGTTGGAGTGGTGCTCTTGTACTGTTCTGAGAAGGTGTATTCGGTACCGGGAGTCACTGCGACATCGGCAAAGTACCACTTGGCGTCACCATCGGTGTAGGTAGTAATCTCAACCTTTGCGGCAGAAGCACCGTCAACACCTGCAACAGGATAGGTATAGGTACGATTATTGGTACCCCACCCGCCACGGAACCAGTTTGCGGGGTCACCATTGCCTCCAACCGTTTCGAGCGAGGAGTTTTGGATGAGGTTGGTCGTCGTTGCAGGAGGAGTTACTGTACTGTTATCAACCGTGAGGGTAACAGGTGACGAGGTGCCGATATTCCCTGCCGCATCACGTGCGCGAGTAGCGAGTATATGTGCACCATTGGTAACGGTTGTGGTATCGAACGAGAACGTGTATGGAGTAGTACCATCTTCTGCTCCTACAGCAGCACCATCCACAAGGAGTGTTACCCCTACTACCCCCACTGCGTCGGTTGCAGTAGCAGTAACGTTCGCGGTTGCTGAAAGGGTTGCGCCCGATACTGGTGTCGTTATGGTTGTAGTAGGGCTGATGGTGTCACTACCAGCACCCGGGCTAGTCAAACTAAACGCATCGATCTCCAAACTGCCCACACTGTGTAGTATGTGGAAGACGGTCATACTGATGACGTTTGCCGGTGGTGTAATCGTGTAGGTATTGGTCGTCCAGTTTGTTGCTGCTGGTGCTGCACCCAAGAATTGGTATTGGGTTGCGCCGCCTGCAAGCGTGTAGCGTGCAAGTACTTCGGTACCGACTGTGCTCTTGTACTGCTCACTAAACGTGTACGCAGTGCCAGGCATGACGGGTACATCGGCAAAGTACCACTTGGCGTCACCATCGGTGTAGGTAGTAATCTCTACCTTTGCGGCAGAAGCACCGTCAACACCTGCAACAGGATAGGTATAGGTACGATTATTGGTACCCCACCCGCCACGGAACCAGTTTGCTGGGTCACCATTGCCTCCAACCGTTTCGAGCGAGGGGTTTTGGATGAGGTTGGTCGTCGTTGCAGGAGGAGTTACTGTACTGTTATCAACCGTGATACTGATCGTGTGCGTTGAGTTGTTACCAAATGGATCATGCGTTGTAGCCTTAATCGTGTGCACGCCATCGGCAACCGAAGCAGAGTTCCAGTTGTGGAGGTACGGCGCAGTCGTAATCTGTCCCGTGATCGGAATACCATCAACGGCGTAGAAGATGTAGGTCACTCCCGTATCATCGGTTGATGAGGCAGTGAGTGCAACGGTGCCCCCTACTGTTTGTCCCGCGAGTGGATTGGTGAACGCAACAATCGGTGCGTTGGTCTCTGAGGGAGTGCCGGCGCCACTTGCAAACATGACCGCATCGTCGATTTCGACAAAGCCAACCGCACTAATGAGGTGGAAAAGATTGACGTGGGTTGCAGTTGCCGGAGGGGTGAATGTGCGACTAATACTTGCCCAGGTCGTGGTTGGTTGAATCTCCTTGGCGAGTCCAAAATAGTGGAAGCTGCCGTCGGCAAGCGTGTACTGTCCGATAATGTCAGAGATGGTGTTGGAACGGTAGTGGTCTGAGTACGTGTACTCAGTACCCGGAGTTACCGGAACCTTGGTAAACTGCCACTTGGCGTCTCCCGTGCCCGTAAAGGGGTATGCGGTAATTTCGGTACGTGCAGCATTTTGTCCATTGTAGCCAACTACGGGATAGGTAAATACTGCGATGTGATCACCCCAGGTACCGGCAGTCCAACCTTGCGGCACGGTACCATCCACAATCTCCAGATTACCGTTGGCAATAAGGTTGGTGGAAGTACCGACGATGACTGATACGGGTGAAGACGTGGCGATATTTCCGGCCGCATCTCGTGCGCGTGCCGCAATCGTATGGGTTCCTTCGGTGACGGTGCTTGTGTTCCACTCGAATGTGTATGGTGCCGTAGTATCCTCGACACCGACCGCAACGTCATCAACAAGAAGTGTTACTCCCGCCACACCGATATTGTCCGTAGCAATCACCTCGAGGGTCGTGGTGCCGGATATAAATGCCGGGAGCGATGAGGTTGCAACAGAAACAATCGGGAAAATAGTATCCGCCGGAGGGTTGGCAAGCGCAAGACTAAACTCGTCCACGGTAAGCGTGCCGTTCGTGCCAATCTGATGGAATACGGTCATACTCTGTACGCCCGCGGGTACGGTTATGGTACGGGTTACCTGCGTTGGCACTGCGGTTGTTGGAAGGGTACCAAGATCAAGATACTGATAGGTACCGTTTGCAAGCGCCAGCTGTGCAAAGAGCGTCGTCGGAGCGGTTGCCGTATAGTGGTCTGAAAAGAGGTAGTCTTGTCCGGGGGTTACCGCGATAGGGTCGAAGTACCACTTGGCATCTCCCTCAACATGACCGGTCACGGTCACCTCTGCAGCGTTTGCAGAACCCTCAAATCCCGCAACGGGATACGTGAAGGTCACGCCCATGTTACCAAACCAACCCTGGTGCCAACTCAATGGTTGTCCGGAGGTTTCGTTGGCGATTTCGAGTCCAGGATTTGCGATGAGGTTCCCGGCGCTACTCCCGTTATTAAGATAGAGGTTAGTAACCGCCGTATGGGTAAGACCAGCGCTATCGGTTACCATAAGTACCACTTCGGTATATATATCGGTGGCATTGTGATCGGGTGCAATAAATGACGGTGCGGTCACCCCATCAAACTGCTGCATGATATGGATGTGCGTATTGTGGTGCAAAATGACCGTCCAGTGATATGCCGATGCAGATAAGGTGCCGTCCTCAAGGTCGGTGGCCGTGGCCTGCATCTGGATAACCTGACCGGGTACGTAGAGCGCGCCACTCGCAGGACTCGTGATAGTTGCTTGCGGTGCCTGATTGCCTGCGGTAATCATTACGCTTTTGATCGCCACTGAACCATTGCTATCGGTTACCGTAAGGGATGCGCTATACGAACCGCCGACCGTGTATACGTGCGTCGGGTTGGCGAGTGTCGAGGTAGCCCCGTCACCAAAGTTCCAGAGATAACTAATCGCGTCACCATCAGGGTCAACAGAGCCCGTGCTTGAAAAAGCAACGGAAAGCGGAAGCAGACCAGCGGTTGGCGTAGCACCAATCACGGTCACCGGACGACGGTTGCCGCTCGTATGGGTAAGGCGGTTGAGATCACCGGTATAAATAGAAAGGTAATAAATCATGCCATCGAGTCCAGTTGATACATCAACCGGGCCGTTTGGACTGTCGTCAAAGGATTGCGCGGACACGAGGTGGTTACTGCCATCTATCACGAGACGCTTCATCCAGTTTTGTGCATAGTCGCCTACGAACAAGCTGCTGTCGTACTGATCGGGATAGGCGTTGTTTGCGGGAAAGGCGCCCGCGGTCACGGAGCCCGCACCACTTACGTCATGTGCGTACGTATATACCGCCGTCGTGGTTGCACTTGAAGGCTCACAATTATGTATTGTTTTGTTGAATCCTTCATAGCATGGCCAGCCGTAGTTGCTGCCTGCGGTGATGTGGTTTACCTCTTCATACAAACTCCAGCCAACATCACCGGCAAAGAGTGCGCCGGTCGTGGGGTGAAAGTTAAAACGGAATGAGTTGCGTACGCCAAGCGCAAATACCTTGGAGCGGTTTGAGTTTGGATTGCCATCGTAAAAGGGATTGTCGGTAGGTGCCGTACCGTCGGTGTTGATACGCAAAAATTTACCGGCAAGGCTGTCGATATTCTGTGCACGCTGTGAACGAATGTCGGCAAAGTCAAAATGGGCGCCGTCACCCAAAGATGCATAGAGCTTGCCGTCAGGCCCAAAGCGTAAGCCCCCAACACTGTGACTGGGTGAATCGGAGGGAATACAATCAGCGGTGATCACGTAATTATCACACGACGGCGTAACAACGGTTCCCCCCACAGAACCCACGAGTACCACTTTGCTTGCCTCGGTTGCCGTACTACCCTCAACGGTAATGCGTACAATGCGACCGGTCTTCTCACCACCCACGTTCGCTCCGGGAGTGTTTTCGTACGAGTACGAAAGATACAAATACCCATTGGTTGCAAACGCGGGGTCTGCAGCGATACCGAGGAGTCCTCGGTCGCCAAAGGTATTGATATCGGTGAGCGTGATGACCGGAGCAGGAAGCAGTACCCCATTTTCGATGACCCGTACCGTACCTCCCTTCTCGGCGACAAAGATACGTCCATCTTGTGCAAACGTCATAGCGGTCGGGAGCACAAAGCCGGTTGCAACGGTCTCTACCTCAAAGCCTGGTTCGGAGATGAGTGCCTGAGCAGTGGTGGGAACCACAAGAAGCGCCGTAAGCGCAAGAAGATTGAGGGTGAAAAATGATGTTAGTTTGGTCATAGGCGTATGGTACTAATAGGGTTGCTGCTAAGCTGCTAATCAAATAATTCAGTGACAAATTCGCGTTGGGGTTCGTCTGCGCCCACGATCAAACCGGTAGTGAGGGCAGTGGCGATAAATGAAAGGCTTACTGAACCAATCGCGACAAGAATAGCCACTGATATCATTGGATTGAGTATGCTCATCATGCGCGGATACTTGAACTGGTGCCCTTTTGTGCGCTTCCGCGTAAAGCCGAAGAATCCCGCAGTGGAAGAGATTGCGATAATTCCTAAGTGGAATATGAGTGAGAGTCCTGAAAAAGGGGTCATACCGTTGATTCGTTAGTACGGATAAAGGTGTACCGCTCTGGCTGAAACCAGGCAAGGTTTTTTTTGCCCAAGAATACTTCTTGTACCATCTGCTCCAAGAAAATGTAGGCATTGATGAACACGAGAAGGAGGTATGGTACCGGCACGAGGAGAAGCTCCCATCGCTTCTCTTGCCACGTTGCAAACAATGCAAACGCGCAGGCAACTACAAGATACGAACCAATGAAAGTAACAAAAAACTTGAGACTCAAAAAAGGGATCACGAAGAGGAGGAATGAAAATGCCAATCCTTCCATGTACATGAGTGACAACTCAAGTGCCATTTTTGGCTGCTGAAACGCGAGCTTGTAGTGTTTGAGCAAACACTGCCAGCCCCCGCCAAACCAGCGACGCATTTGATTGATGTATGAATGCAAGGTCTGAGGGTCTTGGGTAAAGACCACGGCACGACGATCGTAAAAAATCTTGAGTCCTTGCATGTGCAGGCGATAGGTAAAGTCGAGGTCTTCGGTCAAGGTGTCATGTTCGAAGGTGATGTGGTCAAAAAAGTCTTTGGTACGGAATGCGCCTGCAGCTCCCGGAATCACAAAGAGGAAGTCGAGGTGATGCTGGGCGAGCTTGTGGAGGTTTTGTCCAACCGCGTATTCAAACGCACGACACGCCGTGAGCCAGTTGTGTGCAAGGCTGCGCACATAGCCGCCGACTGCAGTCAACTCGGGGTACGTAGTAAAATCCTCCTCGATGTGTTTTACAAAATCAGGATCGAGCTTCGTATCCCCATCGGTTGCAATAAAGACATCACCGGTCACAAACTTGAGACCAAGCTCTTGCGCATGACTTTTGTTACCGGTTGCAACCGGTACCGAGACCACGCGAATCTGTCGTCCAAAACTCTCGAGGATTTCTTTGGTACCATCGGTTGAGCCGTCATTGACTACCAAAATCTCATCCGGTTTGCGGGTTTGGTCGAGACAGGACTGCACACACGCGCCGATGGACGCTTCCTCGTTGTGGCAGGGGATGAGAATTGATATTTTCATAAGCGCTAGATACTAATACGAGTACCGAAGTACTCGTATCTCTTTACAAGATTGAATAAACGTTGTGGGTGTACCCTACACTATTGTTGACATTTTGTCAAGCCCCTGCCTTTACACCCCCTTATACCAAATAAATACCTTGTAAGGTATTTATTTGGTATAAGGGGGTGTAAGCGTTTAGTTACTGTGCGTTGTATTCTTGCAAGAGCCAGTTGTTGACGGTGCAGGTTGCATTGTCACACCCGGGAAGCTTCATGGTCATCTTGGCTGCGAATGCTCCCTTCTTGCTATAGAGTGGATTGGTGGGACGCAGCATATAATACGCCATGCCGGTGTAGGTACCGTCGGCATGTTTGGGGCGTACCCCAGCCAAGGGTACGGTCTGCCACTTCCCGTCTTTGTAGATGGTTGCAAAGCCTCCGATTTTTTGTAGAAGTGATCCTGATCCGGCGACGAGGATAATGAGACCGTTTGATTCGTGTGCCTTAAGAAGGAGTGCACTTTTGCCCCGGTACGTGAAGTAGGGTTTGCCGTAGAACGATGCATTTTTTATGGTTGGCTGATTGGTGCTTTTTGGGCCGAGTGTGTGGATCCAGTTCTTCCCTGTTGCAGGAGTGCTCGTGCTCTGTGTGGTCGTTGCGGTAGAAGTACTTGTGGTGCTTTTTGTTGAGGTTGCTTCAGCGGTATCACTCTTACGTTTCGAACTACCACCTCCCCCTCCCCCTCCGCTGCTGCCACCTCCGGTAGGTGGGGTGACGACCGGTGGCGTAGTCGTTGCAGGAGGAGTGGTGGTAGCAGCATTGAGGTGAATAGTTGTAGAGACCGTACTTTTTAAACCACCACTATCGGTCACCGTGAGCTTAATCTCAACAAATACATCCGTCGCATCGTGGTCGGGGGCGATAAACGAGGGCGAGGTAGTCCCGGTGAATGATGCAATGCCATGAGTGTGCACATTGTGATGCAAGATAAGGTCGTACTCATACGCCGATGCGGGAAGCAGACCATCTTCGGGATCAGTGCTCGTTCCAATAATCTGTACGAGTTGTCCTGGTACGTACAAAAAGTCGGCGGTAGGGCTCACGATGCGTACTTC
>JAKFXP010000095.1:1644-15007 GCA_021731325.1 Parcubacteria group bacterium | reverse complement strand
AACCGACGAAACCAAAGCCATAGCAGGTACCGGTTTAGGTCTCTGGATTACTAAATACATGATTGAGCACATGCAGGGCACTATTTCGGTTGAAAGTATTAAAGGGGAGGGGTCACGGTTTGTCGTTTCGTTTCCCCTCAGTCCCTCGCTCCCCTAACATACAAAAAAACCGCTCAACAGAACGGTTTTTTTGTATGTATATTAGACCGATGCTTGTTTGAACGAGAGGGTCATGCGATGATTACCTGGTTCAAAGAGTGTAATCTTAAAGGGATATGCACGTCCCAGCTCAAGTGTTTTACGCAACTCTTCACCACTTGCAAATTCGCTGATATGTACGAGTCCCGCTACACCTTCTTCGATTGAGGCAAGTGCACCATGCTTGTTGTACTTGATGATAACTGCGTTCACCTTCTGATCTTTGACGTATTTCTCGCTTGCGGTCTTCCACGGATCATCTTTGAGTGCTTTGATAGACAGTGACACCTTACCATCTTTAATCTCGATGACTTTTACGTCCACTTTCTCGCCTATCTTGTAGAGGGTCTTTGGATTTTCAACAAGTCCCCAATCAATCTCTGAAATGTGTACCAGTCCTTCGAGACCATCGCTAATCTTCACAAAAATACCGAATTCTACCGCACCGGTTACCTCACCAAGTACCGTGTCTCCAACTGCAAAGGTGTCCACCGCGACTCCTTTTTCTTGCTGCGGACCTCGTTCAGAGAAAATAAGTTTTCCTTCAACAGCATCAGCAGTGATAATAACCACACTCAATTTTTCACCAACCAGTTTACGAAGCTCATCGAGAATCTTTGCTTTGTCACCGTCCTCAACGCGAGGGTAATGGTCAGGTTTAAGCTGGCTTGCCGGCAAGAATCCGATAATACCTTGCCACTCAATCATAAGACCGCCCTTGTTCGCCTCCTTAATAGGTAGTTCAAAGATGGTACCCTTGGTTGCCGCTTGCTCCGCATCTGCCCAAATCAACGCCTGGCGTGCTTCCATAAGAGAAAGCTCCAAGTAGCCATCCTTGTTGGTGCTTTCAACTACTTTTGCTGCAATGGTGTCACCCGTTTTGACACGGCGCAAAATATCCGACGCAGTCATGTATTCGCGGCCGTAGATAATACCGGTACCAAATGGATAGAGGTCAACGTACACCTTACCTTTCGCAAGGGCAACAACGGCACCCTCTACCAAGTCACCCTCTTGGGGGTATGTGGGGGTCTGCACCACATACGCATCCATAATGTGTGTGGGTGCTGCTGCCGTGATCTCTTGTTCTGTGTGTTCTGTGCTCATAACAATATACTAAAAAACCGCCCGAGAGTGTTGTGTGTCGCGCAACCAAAGCCGAAAAATCACACAAGGTTACCCCCAAAGCGAATCCTCGACTGATTATGCCAAGGATTGGCTACTAATATACCCACTATACGGGAATAATGGTACTATGTAAAGGCACATGAGAAAAAGGTCTTTTGATGCGGCAGAGGGTAGTGTGTTCGACCGAACACTCTCTTTTTTGCGTTACAAAAAAGCGCTTACACACCTGCCAGCATCCCTTACGTCTGTAGTTGATTTGGGTTGTGGGCGCACGGCACCACTCGTACAGCTTCTAGTTCGGCAGGGACGTGCACAACGAGGGATAGGTGTTGATTGTGATGTGGAGGATAGTTCCCCACATCCAGACGTACACTTTGTTGCAACAAACCTAAATGCACACATCCCGCTCCCCGACGAAGATACTGATGCCGTCGTGTCCCTCGCAGTCCTCGAACATCTTACCGCACCCGACACGTATCTTGCGGAGGCGTATCGTATCTTGCGGCCGGGAGGGACGTTATTTCTCACGACCCCCTCGCCTCGTGCCGAACCAGTACTTAATTTTCTTGCCTTCAAACTCAACATCATTGATGCGCGAGAGATTGCTGATCATAAACAGTATTTTTCAACGGTAATGGTACGCGACGCGCTTATGCTAGCTGGCTTTGTACGTCACGATATTCGCATTACCACATTTCAGTGCGGCATGAACGTTATGGCCGTAGCCGTCAAATAACCGTAGTAGTAGCGCTATCAGAGTGGTCTGAGTGAGTGCGGAATATACTCATATAGAGTAAGTATGACTCTATGGCAATCAAACCACTGGTGAGTAATTGTGCGGGGAATACGCCCATACCGGTACGTTCGACGAGGGTAAATAGCACAAGACTATTCACCGCAAGATTACTCGTCGCAACCGTAAAGAATGCAAACCATTCGGCAGGGGATGGTGGGGTACGAGCTGTTTCGAACACCCAGTATTTTTGGAGGAAAAAATTTATCCCGCATGCCGCAAGAAAACCACAGGTTGTTGCGGCGAGATACCATATCGAAAAGAAGGTGGTGAGCACGTACAACGTTCCTAAATGGATACCCGCACTTGCGCCACCTGCCCCTATAAAGCGGAGGATTGAATATGGAGTAGTGGCGCGAAACTGGGGAGGCATAGTACGTAGGGTGTCGTTAGTCTCGTCGCATGATGTTAAACTTTATGATATGCCAAATTGCCGCAATACCATCTCTCCAGGTAATCTTTTTTCCCTGAATGGTACCACGCGCATGGTATGAGATGCCTACTTCGTAAAAGCGCCACCCACCTCGAGCGACGTGAGCGGTGAGTTCGGGGTCAATACCAAAATTATCCGAGACGAGTTTGTGTTTGAATGAATCGAGTGCTTCCCGGGTAAATACGCGGTAGCAAGTAGCCTCATCGGTGAGGTAGAGTCCGGTACAGAGGTTTGAGAAATAGGTGATGCATTTGTTGCCGAGATAGTGGTACCAGTGCAGGACATGGCGTGGTTTTCCACCGATAAAACGTGAACCGTACACCACATCTGCACGGCCTTCGAGGATTGGTTGGATGAGATCCGGATAGTCACGAGGCTCGTATTCGAGATCGGCGTCTTGGATAATGACGAGGTCACCGGTCGCGTGGCTAAAACCTACGCGTACGGCACTACCCTTACCCCCGTTCGTGTCTTTGTAGAGTACGGTGTGCACTCCCTCATACTGTGCCAGGCGCTCACGAGTACCATCATCTGAGTGATCGTCGACAATAATGATTTCTTTGACTACTCCTGGTATGATTACTCGTTCAACTTCTCGTACCGCCTGCTCAATCCACCGTACCTCGTTGTAACATGGTATAATCACCGAAAGTACGCGTGGGGGCCGTGTAGGTGTCAGAATGGTGTTGACCATGCACCACAACTGTAGCAAGAAGTGCATACTATTACCAACATGTCGTATAGGAGATTGGATTATGAGACATATTATCTATAGCTATGGCAGATAATGCTACCCCGCGCGAGCAGGCAATTGACTTGTATCGGGGTGGCGGACTTGGTGTGCGCGGGTCAATCCTGGTAGGGAGTGCGGTATTACTGCTTTTTTTCTTTGCCTTTGCGTGCATCAAACTGACGTACCCAGATCGTTTTTCTACGCCGGATGATCCGTATTATCACGCACGGTATGCAGCACATCTTGCAGAAGGTATCCCACCTCCTCCCGCTCCCTACGTGTCCACCATGTCGTGGTTTGGAGGGGGTGATTTGTATACCGGATACCACGCCGCGCTTGCGCTTGCGCTCCGTATGGGGCATGCGGGAGATGAGACGCAACGTATCATTGTCGTGTCAAAACTCTTTCACGCGTTTTTGTCCGCACTTATTCTTGCGGTCTATGCAGTGGTGGCAAGTCGTCTTGCATACCAGTATCTTGCCGATGTGCGTCGGTCAATCGGAGTCGGTCTCCTCTCAACGATGCTTCTCCTCCTTGTTTTTCCTGATTTTGCGCAACGGATATTTTTTGAGCGACCCCACCTGGTCGCGATTGTATGTATGCTACTGGTGGTAGATGCACTCATTGCGCGTGCATATGTGCGGGTGTTTGGTGCGGTTACATTTCTTACCTACGCATACTCTTTCTCGCTCCTCGTACTCATTCCGGTTGGCGTGCAGGCGATGGTGACGGGGTGCAAAGAGGGTGTTCGTGGGTTACGTACCGAGGGTATGTTATTTGGCAGCGTTATTGCTGGACTTGTTGCGGGTGTGCTTCTCCACCCGCACCCGTACAACTACCTCTACAATGCATACGGCATTATCCTGACCACCCTCTACCACTCACTCATTGCGTCGGGTGCGGTACCCGCGGAAATTACACCATTTGTCATTGACCCGAGTGATTGGATGGGTATCCTCGTGACCGCATCCGTGTTGCTGTATTGGGATGCATTGAGACACCTGTTTCGCGTAGCATCATTGCAGCCAATCGTTTTTCTGGTGGGTCTCACGACCGTACTTGCGCCGTTAACAATTGTCTTTCAGCGCACTATCGAGTACCTTGCTCCGATCGCACTCCTTGCGGCTACCGGTATCGCCGTTGCTCTCTACGAACAGTACCGACCTGCGATATACGATGTGGTGCGCGTCTTACACCCCCCACAGCGCCGAGTATTGCAAGGGGTACTCCTCCTCATTATCGGATGCGGTATGGCAGTTACGTTCGTTGCACTGGAACGCATTCCGAGCTTTTTTTACGGAGAGTACGCGGAAGGGGTGCAGGCGATTACCGAGCGTGCTACGGAAGGGGACAAAGTGTTCTTGCCCTCGTTTGGCGACTACCCGCAAGCAATGTTCTATGCACCCAAGCTCCTCTATAGTCAAGGTATGGATCCGACGTTTGCGTATGCGGCGGATACCTCCGCATACTGGCTTGGACTTCACGTATTTTCTCACCCGACTATGATTTGCGCAGCGCCGGTCTGTGAGCAGGCAGAGTACACCCCGCATGAGGTTATTGCGGGTGTGTACGGTGCGCGGTTTGTGTTACTGTCGTACAAAGTCACAAAAGAGGGCGCCTACGGTGAGTTGCCAGCTGACGCCTTCATAGAAGCACTTATGCAGGACGGGCGCTTCGGTGTCGTGTACGATACGCAGTCAGCAGAGTTTCGTACGATCGCGTTTGAGGTGTTCGGCGGCATGACAAACGATCCTCGTCCATGACCAAAAAGGTTATTTTCCAAGTGTCAGACGTGTATGGTATACTCGGGACACGATAACAAACACCGAGCACTTATGATCATCACTCATCACGGCGCAGAATTTTTTAAGGTTTCTTTTGGTGATATCACCTTGGCTTTTAATCCAATCTCCAAAGAGTCGACGCTCAAACAAACCCGTTTTGGTGCCGATATAGCCCTCGTGTCTCTCGAACATCCCGACATGAGTGGTGTTGAACAAGTAACCTTTGGCGGAAAAGAGCCCTTAGTGATTCGTGGTCCCGGGGAATACGAAAAAAATGACATCCTCATCAAAGGGTACACTACCACTTCGCACTATGGAGGTGTGGAACTCATCAATACCGCCTATTTAGTGACCCTAGAAAAGATGAACCTCTTGTTTCTGGGAGCATTAAGCAATAAAACACTCCCCACCGATCTCAAAGAAACGCTTGATAAGATAGATATTTTATTTATCCCCATAGGAGGTGAGGGAGTACTTGAGCCAGACGAGGCACATGCCTTTGCGGTTTCTATAGAACCCAAGTTGGTTATTCCTATGCATTATGGCGCCGTGGGGAACAAAAACGCCGTGGATATCTTCCTCAAAGAAGAAGGTCTAACGCTCAAAGAAGTCCAAACAACCGATAAACTTACCGTAAAAAGCAGAGATCTTGAAGGAAAACAAAATGAAATTGTGTTATTTGCCTCATAGGCCCTAGTGCATCCATACTATAAGGGTATGTTGCTTGAGCATTTTGCATACCTCAGAACGCTTCCCCTAGAGGAACGTCGTCGTCGGGCGTTTATATATTCGGCTGTTGCAACGGCTTGTATCGTGCTCTTGTGGGGGTCGGTACTGTATTTTGGTAATAGTTCATATTTACACCAAAACGATATGCAAAAGTCAACTCCGATTAAATCACCAACAATGCCCGATTTTTCTGATGCCGCTTCAAGTTTTCTCGAGGAAAAAGGGGTGGGTGCGATGCCAACCCTCGAGGACATGTCAGATGTGTTGCCGAATAATCAGCCTCTTGATGCCACGACGACCGCTGGAACGGAGCAGATATATCTAGATCAATCAAGTACTACCGCAAGTGCTGCAGACCCCTCATTTGTACAAAGTATTCTACAAGAAGTAGAACCGTAAACAAAAGTAAAGTTCGCGTGCATACAGGGGGTATGGTATAATCCTGCCGTTATATGGCAAAACCTCGGAGCAAAGGACAAGATCCCGACAGTGATGCAGTAGTGGGTACTGGCACGGTTATTTCGCATTCGATTAGTACCGAGATGCGGGAGTCGTATTTGGCGTATGCGATGTCGGTCATTACCCAACGTGCGCTGCCCGATGTTCGGGATGGTCTCAAACCCGTGCACCGAAGAATCCTGTATACCATGCATCGCATGGGACTCACCTCAACCGCAAAATTTCGAAAATCAGCGGCAGTAGTGGGAGATGTGTTGGGTAAATATCATCCGCACGGTGATACGGCCGTGTATGACGCCTTGGTTAAGATGGCCCAAGACTTTACGATGCGGTACCCACTCATTTTGGGGCAGGGTAACTTCGGGTCAATTGACGGCGATAGTCCTGCTGCCATGCGATATACGGAGGCAAAAATGGCACGACTTTCTGCGGAACTATTGCGTGACATTGAAAAAGAGACCGTGTCATGGCGACCAAACTATGATGGTACCCGCGAAGAGCCGGAGGTGCTTCCGGCCGCTGTTCCCAATCTGTTGTTGAATGGCACCTTGGGTATTGCGGTCGGCATGGCAACCTCTATCCCACCCCACAACCTCGGTGAAGTCGTTGATGCGGTGATGTATCTTATAGACCACGAAGATGCCACACAAGAAGACATGTTCAAGTTTATAAAAGGCCCCGATTTTCCAACCGGCGCGGTTGTCTTTAATGAAAAAGAAATTCGTCACGCGTACGCCTTTGGCAAAGGGCCTATGGTGGTGCGTGGTGAAGCAGAGATCATTGAAGACAAAAAAGGCCAGTTTTCTATCATCATCACCTCGCTTCCATATCGTGTCAATAAAGCCGATCTTATTATGAAGATGGCGGGTTTGGTGCAGGAAAAAAAGCTCGAAGGGGTACGTGATCTCCGTGATGAATCCACGCGGGATATTCGAGTGGTGGTCGAGCTCAAGACGGGAGCGCAGCCCCAAAAGGTGCTTAATTACCTCTACAAACATACCGCCCTTGAAGATACATTCCATCTCAATACGGTTGCATTGGTAGATGGTATACCCCAAACACTCTCACTCAAGAGTATTCTCGAAGAGTTTGTTACGTACCGTAAGTTGGTGGTGCGTCGTCGATGTGAGTTTGATCTCCGAAAAGCAGAAGATCGAGAGCATATTTTATTGGGTCTCAAAAAAGCACTCGACCACATCGATGAGATTATTAAGACTATCAAACAGTCAAAGGACGTCCCCACAGCCCATGCTGCCCTCATGAAGAAGTTTGGTTTTTCTGATCGACAAACGGCAGCAATCCTTGAAATGCGCCTCCAAAAGCTCGCAGGTCTTGAGCGAAAAAAGATCGAAGATGAATTAAAAGAAGTGCAGGCGCTTATCGCGCGATTAAAAGATCTGCTCAAGAATGCAAAAAAGATGGCAGAGCTCATCAAAGGCGAGTTGCTGGAGATTCGAGAAAAATTTGGGGATGCGCGCCGGACTAAAGTGGTCAAAGGGGGTGTTAAAAACATGACTCCGGAAGACATGATTCCTGAAGAGGAGAGTGTACTCGTCATCACCAAAGGAGGATACATCAAACGTACCAATCCCGACGAATACAAGCGCCAAAAGCGTGGGGGAGTTGGAGTAGTTGACCTCAATACCAAAGAGGAAGATTTTGTGACGCTGTTCCTTACGGCAGGCACCCATGACGATCTCCTCTTCTTCACTAATCGAGGTAAGTCATACCAGATTAAAATGTACGATGTACCTGAAGGAAAGCGTGCCACCAAGGGTAAAAGCATCATGAATTTCTTGCCTTTGACGGATGGTGAGTCAGTGACTTCGGTGGTGGCGATGACCAAGGAGATCAAGAGTGGCGAGGGTGCGCTCCTTATGGTGACCAAGGGTGGCGTGGCAAAAAAGACCAAAGCAAAAGATTTTCATGATGTTCGACGTTCAGGTATTATTGCGATCAAATTAGCACCCGGTGATGAGCTCATTGAGGCGTGTTTCGTAGGTGTAAAAGATCATATCTTTTTGACCTCACGCAAAGGGCAATCTATTCGGTTCAAGGAAGATGATATTCGCGAGATGGGTCGTTCGGCAGTCGGGGTGCGGGCTATGAAATTGGGTTCGGGGGATTACATTGTGAGTGCTGATATTGTGCGGAGTGCTCAAAAGGAGTCCGATCTTACGTTGTTGGTCGTATCTGAAAATGGATATGGGAAGCGAACCGAACTCTCTGAATTTAAAGTACAAAATAGAAGCGGATCAGGTATTAAGTGTGTGAGTGTAACTAGTAAGACCGGACCACTTATGGCAAGTAGGGTGATTTCTCCGGAAACCGAAGAGTTGGTGGTTATTTCACGCAAAGGGCAGGTCATTCGCACCGAAACGACCGAAATCCCTACACTCGGACGTTCAACCCAAGGAGTCCGCATCATGAAGCTGCGTGAAGGAGACAGTATTGCAGCGCTGATTTGTCTATAGAGAAGCACCTATTCTTGGGTCATGTTGAGTTTATACACACATCATCAAGCCCTGGTAGGGCTTTTTTGGTACAATAGGTCTACGGCTTAGATTTTAGTATATGGCATTTGCAGATCCCGTACGGAGTATAGAACAGTTTGGACTTTCAGAAGGAATGGAGGTGGCTGATTTTGGTGCAGGTGCAGGATATGTTGCCATTGAAGTTGCTGAGCGGGTTGGCAGGGAAGGCAAGGTGTATGTTATCGATATACAACGCGAATTACTCACCAAGGCTACCCACATTGCAAAAGAACATCATCTCGAGTCACTTGTGTTTATTCACGGTGACCTCGAGGCGCCCAACGGGTCTACACTACCCAATGCGTCCGTTGACGCAGTCATTGTGTCCAATCTCTTGTTTCAGGTCGAAGACAAAAACGTCGTACTTGCTGAAGCGCGTCGTATCTTACGTCCTGGGGGCCGAGCGCTTATTGTTGATTGGCGTGAATCATTCGGGGGCATGGGGCCTCAGCCGGAGCTCGTGGTGTCGGAAAACGATGCGCGAGAGCTTGTACAGACGGCACAGCTTACCTACGAGAGTAGTATTGATGTGGGCACTTACCATTATGGGCTGATATGCAAAAAAAATGGACAGTAGAAGCACGCATGACATTTTTCAATATGCACTTCTCGGGGCATTTGCACTCATTGCAGGGTTGAGTGTTATTTACATTGCCACGTACAAGTCAGATAAAGCCAAGGTTAGAGTCGATTTTACGCCTGTCATCGTATGGGGGCCTACCTTGGGGGGCACGAATCGTGCGATGCAAGATGCACTCAAAGAGATTATCGGTAAAAATGAAGGGGTGAGTACATTGCAATATGTCGAAAAGAATCCTACGACATTGTATCGCGATTTGGTAGAGGCAATTGCCAAAGGAGCTCCCCCCGATCTGCTCTTTTTTGAAGCATCATCACTGCTCGAAATACAAAGTCAACTTCAACCGATTTCGTATGAAACACTCTCTCTGCGTCAGTTCCGAGATACGTATGTCGAAGGGGCTGAGATTTTTGCGCTGTCTGACAATATCTACGCATTACCCCTATTGGTAGACCCGCTGGTATTGTATTGGAATCGGGACTTATTTACCAATGCGCTCGTGACCCAGGTGCCCACCGATTGGGACACCTTTGTCAATGTCGTACCGCGCTTGTCGCAGATTGATCGTGGCGCTGATCTCAAACAGTCGGCGGTTGCATTTGGTGAATATGACAATGTGCGGTATGCGCGTGAAATTTTGACCACACTCCTCATGCAATCGGGAACACCGATAGTGATGTACGATGGGAAAGAATACAAGAGTGTGATGAACACAAAAAACGACGGAGGTTCGGATTCCACACTCGCCCTTTCGTTTTTTACCGACTTTTCAAATCCGCGCAAAAACGTCTATTCATGGAATAAGACATTTCAGGAATCCCGAGAGGCATTTGCGTCAAACAAAGTGGCCATGTATGCGGGTTTTGCGAGTGAAGCCCCAACCCTTACGTTTATTAATCCAAACTTAAATTTTGACGTAGCACTCTGGCCACAATCGGCACGCGGTCGCAATAAGGTGACGTACGGCAAGTTTTATGGTTTGGCAGTGGTACGACAGTCTGCACAAGTACAACGTTCGCTCGGCATACTTAATTTTTTGAGCACCGAAACCGCAACAGGGATATGGAGTAAATATGCAGGCATTCCATCCACACGACGTACTATGTTGGGTGCGCAACCCACAGACCCCTTTGCTGAGGTGCTTGCACGATCGGCGATTATTGCACGATCATGGCATACACCGCATGCCGGTGTGTTGGTGGATGATATCTTTTCTCGGATGATTAACGACGTTACCTCAGGAAAAGAAAGTCCAGGCGCCGCGCTGCAGGATGCATCTACCAACCTCGACGTATTATTAGAGAAGTATAAAACCGCTCAATAAAACATATGAACAGGAGTATACGTATACCAGTTCTGAGGGGGGTATGTGCGCAGAGTAGGCGAATGCTATACCTTGTAGCGAGCATACTACCCCTTACGACATACGCCGAACCATTCGTCAATCCATTGGGTGATATTGATCTAAGGACTTTTTTGGTAAAAATTCTTAATTCACTCATCTATATCTTGTTTCCCATTATCGTACTCATGATCGTCTATACTGGTTTTTTGTTTGTGTCAGCGCAAGGCAATGAGTCAAAATTAACTGAAGCGCGTCGATCACTCTTGTGGACGGTGGTGGGAGCACTCGTGGTACTTGGTTCAGTCGCGCTTGCACTCGCTATCGAAGCAACAGTCGAGTCGTTTAAGGCCTAAACCTAGGGTAGTATATGCTGAATACAAAGAGTCAGAAGAAAGAAATAATGCGTAGATTGCTCGTCGGTGTGGGTGTTGTGGTGTATCCAACCATAAGTTATGGGGCAACACTCAAAAGTATCATTGAGACAAAGGTGCTTCCGATCTTGACTTCTTTTATCAACCTGATCATGACCTTGAGTGTGCTCATGTTTGTGGTAGGAATCATACGATTTATGCACACGGCAGGGGATGACAAAAGCAGATCAGAAGGGAAACAGTTGATGATATGGGGTACGATAGCTCTTTTTGTGATGGTGACGGTGTGGGGCTTGGTCGGGATTATTAAAACAAGCTTCTTTGGATCATGAGTATTGATATGAGGTATAGGCACGGGTATTATGCACTTCTGCTCGTCCTGGTACTCACGAGCCCTGTGGTAGTGCATGCGGGTGACCCAACACTCGTCACTGTGATTGATGCATTTGCGGGATCATTGGGCAAAGCGTCGGGTCTTTTGGTTAGCATTGCACTTATGGTATTTGTGTGGGGGGTGGTGCAGTTTATCGGGAGCGCCGGCGACGAAAAGACGCGCGTGATAGGACGTACCAAAATTACCTGGGGGTTGGTTGGCCTTGCGCTCATCATCTCGGTGTGGGGGGTAGTTAATCTCCTCAGAACCATGGTAGGTACCAGTAATGTAACGGATTGTACAAGTCCCAAGATAAACATTACCACGGGCTCGCTCAGGACAACGGAATGTGATTTTTGAGGAGTTTTCCACACCTAGGGCTCTGGCGAGCACGTATTGCAGATGCTACGCTGTAGATACTTTGTTTTAGCAGTATTCTTAACGAGTTTATACCATGCACCGATTCATCCGACATACGTTGTATCTAGCACCATTTGCCCCAACGCTGGTATTGGCCGCTGCTGCTGATCTCACGTATCTGCAGGAATTAGTAAATGACCTCGGGGGAATCATCTCTGCGCTTATACCGGTCGCGGTAGCCCTTGGTATCCTCTTCTTTATTTGGGGTCTTGTCCAGTTCATCTTTGCATCGGGAGATGAAAATGCCAAAGATGAGGGTAAGCGCAGAATGATTTGGGGTGTGGTGGCACTCTTTGCTATTGTATCCGTCTGGGGATTGGTGGCACTTCTCAATCAGCTTACGGGTGTTGGGCAGAATAGTGGGTTTACGGCTGTCCAATCAGAAGGGGACTAGATACGTGCTGAACACACTTTTCCACAGCATGTGCTCTAGTCGCTCTGTCAGCAAGGTGCTACGCTATGGGAGTGGTTGTACGTTGAGATATCCCACGATGTGTTAGGGGATGTAAGAAAACAACGACATATTTTTAGTAGCAAATAATTATTGGTTTAGTATTACTATTCATGCGAACAATCATAAAAAAAGCACTCTATTTTGCACCCTTTGCTCCTTTGGTGGCATTTGGCGCTGCGACAAATGTTGCTACAAATATTACCTATTTTGACACGATCGTTGATTCAATAGGTGGTATTATTAGCACCCTCATACCAATCGTTGTAGCGCTTGGTATCCTCTTTTTCATTTGGGGTCTTGTCCAGTTCATCTTTGCATCGGGAGATGAGGCAGCCAAAGATGAGGGTAAGCGCAAGATGATTTGGGGGGTGGTAGCACTCTTTGTCATCGTATCCGTCTGGGGATTGGTAGCGCTCCTCAATCAGCTCACGGGTGTTAATCAGGGCATAGGATTTACCCCAGTAAGTACTGTTGGTGTATAAGCTCTGAATCTTATACAAGATAACAAAAACGCGCCTCAATCGCGTTTTTGTGTATACTTGAACACACTTTTCCACAGCATGTGCTCTAGTCGCTCTGTCAGCAAGGTGCTACGCTATGGGAGTGGTTGTACGTTGAGATATCCCACGATGTGTTAGGGGATGTAAGAAAACAACGACATATTTTTAGTAGCAAATAATTATTGGTTTAGTATTACTATTCATGCGAACAATCATAAAAAAAGCACTCTATTTTGCACCCTTTGCTCCTTTGGTGGCATTTGGCGCTGCGACAAATGTTGCTACAAATATTACCTATTTTGACACGATCGTTGATTCAATAGGTGGTATTATTAGCACCCTCATACCAATCGTTGTAGCGCTTGGTATCCTCTTTTTCATTTGGGGTCTTGTCCAGTTCATCTTTGCATCGGGAGATGAGGCAGCCAAAGATGAGGGTAAGCGCAAGATGATTTGGGGGGTGGTAGCACTCTTTGTCATCGTATCCGTCTGGGGATTGGTAGCGCTCCTCAATCAGCTCACGGGTGTT
>JAKFXP010000095.1:0-1544 GCA_021731325.1 Parcubacteria group bacterium | reverse complement strand
CTTTGCATCGGGAGATGAGGCAGCCAAAGATGAGGGTAAGCGCAAGATGATTTGGGGGGTGGTAGCACTCTTTGTCATCGTATCCGTCTGGGGATTGGTAGCGCTCCTCAATCAGCTCACGGGTGTTGGGCAGAACTCCCCCTTTTCTAAGGTAAATACGGGACTTAACGCTCCTGCTCCTGCTCCCGCGACACCCTAAAGACCTCGTCTCTGTATCGGTTCAAGTATACACAAAAACGCGCCTGAGGCGCGTTTTTGTGTATAAAATAGTATCGGTTCGAAAGGTGGGTAGTATATACTACTACGTATGGATAATTCAGTCCCAGAACCAGTACAAACATTTATGGGTAAAGTGATGTCGGAGATACTCAATCCGATTATGGGACTTATTTTTGCTGCAGCATTGGTGTATTTTTTGTATGGCCTTATGGTATTCATCTTTGGGGCAGGAGAACAAGCAAAACGGGCTGAAGGGAAACAACATATGTTGTGGGGACTGGTTGGGATGCTGATTATGGTGTCGGTGTTTTCGATTATTAAGCTTGCACTCAATACCTTTGGCGTAGCCGATAGTGATATACCTGCTCCGCTTGAATTATAACCACTGCCATACCTGCCTCAAAGGAGCGTATAGATGGCATGTATCTGCAATGGAACATGAATATCACCCGTATATTTCAAAGTGCTTTTTTTGATGTTTTGTGTCGAATAGTACTCGCGGTCTTATTTACGCACTTTGTATATCGCTACACGCTTGCATACCTTACTTCTCACAATCTCTTAGTGCTCTTGTATGTGGTCATGGAGAGTGTGGTGGTTGTGTATGTACTTACTCGCACAGTGCCGCATAGTAGAACTCACAATCCGTATGCAATACTCGTAGCGCTTGCAGGCACTTTTTTGCCGCTCATGTTGCAAGTTTCCGGGTATGCGCTTGCTCCTAGAGTGGCGGCATGGCTCATGGGTATTGGGGTGGTAGCAGCGATTGCAAGTTACCTCTCTCTTAATACGAGTTTTGGGATTACACCGGCACACCGAAGTATTAAGGTGACGGGTATGTATGCATTGGTACGCCACCCTATCTATTTGAGCTATATACCAATCCATGTCGGGTACCTACTCGGGTATTTTTCGATGGTAAATCTTGGTCTTCTCGCCGGTGTTTGGGTCTTGATGGTATACCGTATTCGTTTTGAAGAGCAATGGCTTATGCAAGACCAAGAGTATCGTGCATACATGCACCGAGTTCAGTATCGGCTTATACCGTTTGTGTATTAACGATAGTACGTGGTGCCGAGGAGAGGACTTTTCCATTACATGGACGGTACATGTCTCACGTCTCACTTCGTTCTCGCTCCTCTCGAACTCGTTGCGACATGTTCGACATCTTCAAGTCCTCTCACGCAAGGCAAGTAGTTGCCTTGCTCTCGGCACAGCCTTCCGCTTCGCTTTAGTTGTGCCGAGGAGAGGACTTGAACCTCCACACCTTGCGGTACCTCTTCAAGGCTAAGCGTGTATACCCAAAATTATATTTCAGCCACCAC
>JAKFXP010000085.1 GCA_021731325.1 Parcubacteria group bacterium | reverse complement strand
GAGTGCTATACAGGCACGATCATCTCGATTAAGATGTGTATGCATACCCGCGGTATTAGGTTGTTTGTTAACACAACTATCCTAACCGCGGGTATGTATTTTTGTGCATTTCAGGTGTGGATTCAAGCTCATAGCCCCTCTTGCAACGACATGCGTGTGGGTTTGACGCAACGGCCGTAGAATTGTTATAACCAATGTAGGTGGAGTCTCGACGAAGAATGTTGAGAAGGGTGCGTGACCCGGCAGCTTCTTGTAAGCTGGTTTCCCCTTTTGGGGTTACGCACCCTTCTCAGTTCTCTTCGTGCCTGTAGTGGGTAGGTACCTACGAGTATACCGCACTTCCTTGACGGACATGCAATAGTTTGTCACGGCGTAGAAATCCTCAACACGTGCTTGACCCCCAAACCCGTTGCCGTACACTTGATAGTACAAAAGGGGGGATCAGCGACAATCAACATCCATGTCGCTTGTAACGCAGTACAATTGCATACAGGTTTCTTATCATACATCCGACCTACGAACCGGTAAGTGTTCTTTTCTCGTCCGACTATAAGACTGTCGTACGAGCTTTTTCGTACTGCTCATCACAATTGCATACCTCGCTCTACAGAGCACACGAGACACGCCGGGAAATCTGGTCTCGTGTGAACTGTACCTACTGTTCACAACCGGTCGATACTCTGCATATAACCCACATGCGGAAAAAACTACCATGCGTTTCTTTCGTGCTTCCTTAAGGAACGGAAGAAACGCAGGGGAACTTATCAAACATTACTTATCGTAAAACAAACCAACGTATGATAAACACACACACGACGGTGGGCAAAGTGGCTGCACTTGCCATGCTCCCCTCACTTACCCTCGGGATTTTTGCAGTCCCTGCCCTTGCCTACGAAATGGGACCCGCTGCAGGTATCACGACCGTAATAACCACCGCAAACGTAAATTCAGCAGTGGTTAGCAACTCAATCAAAGTAAAAGCTGACACCGGCGACAATACCAGCAACGGTGGCAGTGGTGCTGCAGGTGGCAACACCGGCAGCAGTGGCTCACATGCTGGTGACGGCGGACTAGGTGGTAACGGCGGTAGTGCTGCTGCCGAAGAAGGCTACGCAGAAGGTGGCGCAGGTGGCTTTGGTGCTGCAGGTGGCAACACCGGTAGTACCGGCGCAGCAGGTGCAGGTGGTGATGGTGCCGAAGGTGGTAGCATCGACTCAGGCAACGCTACCGCGGGTGCAGTAATCTCGAACACGGTTAACTTCAACGTAACAGAGGTTGAACTTCCTGCAGACTGCGACTGCGCACAGTACAACGAGTACTATGAGGCAGCTGACAGCTACTATGAGACCCATCAGAGCGAGGCACGCACAAGCGAAAACCGTGGTCATCGCCGTGGTGCGAGCTCCGAGTCAGAAGCAGCAGATGCTTCTGAGGTTGGCGAGACGCACTGGGAGGTATACTCCAAAGAGTTTGTACCCGTCACGACAGTCATCACCACCATCAATGCAAACGAGGCACTCGTTCTAAACGAAGGTGAGGTGAAAGCTGACACCGGTGACAATACGACCGATGGTGGCGATGGTGCTGAAGGTGGCACCTCGGGCGACAGCGGCTCGTACGCAGGTGACGGTGGTACCGGGGGTACGGGTGGCGATGCAACTGTTGAAGACAATGATCCTCGCGTCTTCGGTCACCGCCGAGGCGACCGCGATGATAACGAAGGTACCGCAATTGGCGGAGCTGCAGCTGACGGTGCAACCGGTGGAGATACCGGTGACACCGGCGCAGCAGGCAACGGTGGTACCGGGGGTACGGGTGGCGTAGTCGTAACCGGCCACGCCAATAGCGCACTCGGTCTTGAGAATTTTGTGAACATCAACAATCTCAAGGTAACGCGTATCGTACGCTAAGACAGCGACGAAGATAATCCTTCGACCAGGATTATCCGGGAGGGGAGATTGACCACAACTTCCCCCCTTCCGATAAGAGCAGAGTGAGTCGATGGGAGTCACTCTGCTCTTATGGAGGGATACCGCCCACACCATATATTATTATTCGCACGTTCCTTATAACCACACTAGTCATACCCGCGGTCTTTGTACTGCATATCGGTTGTGCGCATGCCGGTAGCACGAGTGTCGTGAACTCGATTTCGGTCTCTTCACACACCGGTGGCCAAAACGCATCAGGCGGAACCGTGACTGAAGGCAGGAGCACGTCTTCAGTCGATATCACCACGCGCGTCGACGGTGCAGTGGTGGAGGATATACATATACGGAGTACTAGTACTCCGATTGAAATCCACCACACGATACGCAGCACCAACCCCAGCATGACGACACCGACCCTACACGAAGCAACCCAGACAAGCGCAGTCGAAGTGACTGCCACCGACACAACAAAAATTATTAGTCCTAGTAGTGCCCTCACCATTAATCAGTCGGTACCCGAGGACACACGCATTGAGGAATCAACAGCTCCTTCCCTCTTCGTGCGCATCATGTCTTCACTTAACCGCGTCGTTACCTATGTCCTATCGAACCTTTTCTCATAATAGTCTTTTTGCCCGCGGGGCGCTGCTTACCCTTACCCTCATACTTTCTCTTGGTATATATTTCGGCGTACCGGCACTCCTGCGCGCTGAAGAAACACCTCCCGCAGAATCGACTACTCCCGCCACCGCACCCGAGGACACGGGGACGGGTAGCGCGGCAGAAGTAACGACGGGAAATGCAACATCCTCGCTCGACACCGACACCGAAGCGAACACCAATAACACGGACATGAGTACTCCCGCGGGATCAGAGGTGACGACGACCAACGACAACGATGCAACGGCGAGTACCACCGGTATCGTCGAAAGTGCCACGGGAGACAATAGTGCGGAAGCGATTGCGGGCGCTTCCCTCAACTCGGGTAACGCCTTGAGTGTTGCCAATATCGTCAATGTCATCAATACCAATATTTTTAATTCAGAAGGTCTCCTATACTTTTTGAACGTACTCATGGGCAACGTCGCCCTCGACTTGCGTACCATGTTTAGCACCCTCACGACCGACGGGGGCGCCACTTCCGAAGACTGCTCGCTCGGTTCATGCACCAATGACCACACAACCGTCACGGTACAAAACCAAAACACTGCACTCGTCGACAACACTATCTCAGTCACCGCATCAACGGGTAATAACACCGCAAGTAGCACCGCAGGCAATGCATCCATCACCACCGGGAATGCCTATGCGTCGGCGAATGTGGTGAACGTAGTCAACACCAACATCACCAACTCAAACTACCTTCTCCTCTCAATCAATAACTTTGGTGCATTTGGGGGTGACGTGGTCTTCCCTGGTGCTGAGTGGTTCCGCGACCTTCTCTCCGCACAAACCCCCGCAGGGTCGGAGACTCAGGTGACCAACACCAACACCGCGACCGTCACGAACAACGGTGAGGTGGTGGCCGACACGGGCAACAACACCACCTCAGGCACTACCTCCACCATAACGACCGGCGACAGTCATGCCGCTGCAAATGTCATCAACCAAGTAAATACCAATATCTTTGGTGACTCTATGTTGTTCCTGTTCCGCATTCATGGCACCTGGGCAGGCAATATCTTTGGTCTACCCGAAGGGATGCAATGGCGCGAAGGTGCAGAGGGCGTAGAACTCTTTCTTGATCCACAAGGCGTATCTTCCCCTCAAGGAAGTACCGATCATTTGACCGTCGAGAACACTAATACCGCCACGGTCACGAACAACGTATCTGTCTTTGCACTCACCGGAGAAAATCACGCAACCTCAACCGAATCGGGTGCCCAGATAAAAACGGGAGATGCGTATGCATCAGCAAACATCGTAAACGTGGTAAACACCAACATCCTTGGTCGCAACTGGGTGCTTGCCATCTTCAACATCTTTGGTGATTGGAGCGGAAACATTTCGTTTGGGCAACCAGATCTTTGGGTGGGCGCACGTGCGCTTATTCCTTCGGATATACGAAGTGGCTCCTGTTTTGATTACGAGGTTACCGTAAATAATCTCGGGGACGCCGTTGCAACGGATGTACAGCTTTCGAGCATATTCAATACCCTCCAACAAGACATGCCTTCCTTTGGAGGCACTGCTACCGAACGAATCAATGTACCGGTAGGTCGTATTCCTGCAAAAGGCACCCGTCTGCTTACCATTAATTCATGTGTGTTGCCGGGGGTATCGGGCGGATCACCGGTACACACCAGTTTTACCGCAACGAGTCGCGAAACCGACGCCAATACCACCAACAACTCAGATGCAATCAGCTTCACCACCATCGTTGGTGCGGGAAGTAGTGCGTTTCGCAACGAGCCGTCACAACTAACCGTAGAAAAATCTACCAATAAGCCGGTTATTACGGCCTCAACGACCGTTGATTACACGGTAACCATCACAAACAAAGGTGGTCCCGTGTACAATGCCCTCCTTGTTGACACGATATATAATCCAGATGGCGTAGGGATGCATGAACAACGCTGGGGTCTCGGCACCATTGCTGAAGACGAAGAAATAACTGTGACCTACAGCACCTTCTTTAACGGATCCACGACGAGAGGGGTCTACAAAAATGAAGCGTTTGTGTTTGGTGTTGACCGACACCCTGATACCGCAACGAGCTTGGGCAACAAAGTAACCTCATCCGTCGCAACGGCTGGCGTACTCGTTCGCACCCAGGAAGAGATAGACGCGCAACCTGCGGTATGCGTTCCCCTTCTCACAAGCTACATTCGGTACGGATCTCCAAACGACCTTGCGGATGTACGCGACCTCCAAACATTCCTCAGTATGGTTGAAAAAAATAACACCGTGCACGTGACCGGTGAATACGATTTGGCAACCTACCAAGCAGTGCATGCATTCCAGAATAAATATGCGGGGGACATCCTTACTCCCTGGGGAGTCACCCGCACCACCGGCTTCGTATACTACACGACACAAAAAAAGATTAACGAGTTGTGGTGCAACCAAACCTTCCCCCTTGCTCCCGCACAAGAGGCAGAGATAACGGCATTCAAACAACGGGTGCAGGTTGCTGAAGAACAACACACCCCCCTTCCAGAAACCGAATTTAACGAAATCGGTATGACTCCTGAAGCACCGTCGGTGTCTAACATCGCCATGACTCCTGAAGCAGCACCTACGGTACCTGAAGAATCGCTAGAAAATACGCAGGTTGCCTCAGTCGGTGGAGCGTCAAACTCTCTGGTGCAACACCTATGGGGGAAGGTTCGCACCACGATCGGTGGTGTGTTCTCATGGCTTGGTTTCTAACATCTATATCCACCCCAACACTAAAACCCCCTCATCCTTAGTGAGGGGGTTTTAGGTCACACATACTCCTTTGGGGTACTGGTTCAGTATGGTAGGATAGCCAATACGCTATGAATACCCTTGCCTATTTTCGTACCCCCCTTCTCGTATCTCTTGCACTCCTTGCGGGAGTGTATGTCTGGCTCGGCATACATGCATGCATCATCGCCACCCTTCTTACGGTACTCGAGGTCACCCTCTCATTCGACAATGCCGTCGTAAATGCAAAAGTGCTGCAACATATGGACCCCATCTGGCGTCACCGCTTTTTGACCTGGGGTATCATCATTGCAGTATTTGGTGCGCGCTTTGTCCTTCCAATCATTATCGTCTCGATTACCGCCGCGACCGCACCGTGGGATATCCTTTTGCTCGCTTTGCAGGCGCCTGATGAGTACGGACGACTCTTGGCAGCGTCTGACATTCTCATCAAAGCATTTGGGGGTATGTTTTTGGCCATGGTCGCTCTCAAGTACTTTGTCGACGATGGCAAAACGATACACTGGGTACGTCGTGTGGAGCGCCACCTCGCCCGCCTCGGATCGATCGAGTCGGCCGAGATTTTACTTGGACTCCTCGTACTGCTGAGTGTCTCCTTCGTAGTCCAGCCTGACCTGCAGAGCACGGTGCTTATCGGTGGACTCGTGGGTGTCATGTTATTTCTCTTTATGGAAGGCATTGCTCATGCACTCGCCTTAGTCTCCGGTAAGGCAGCGCTCTCGGGACTTGCGATGTTCCTCTATCTTGAGACACTTGACGTTGCGTTTTCACTCGATGGTGTCGTCGGCGCCTTTGCACTCACCCACAACCTCCTTATTATATCCGTAGGTCTTGGTATCGGTGCGTACTTAGTGCGTTCCCTCACCCTCTACTTTGTATCACACGGCACGCTCACCACCATCCGCTTCCTCGAACACGGCGCGCATTGGGCTATCCTTGGACTTGCTATGACCATGCTCTATGGCACCATACACCACGTGCCCGAAATAATCTCAGGTCTCATTGGTCTCACGTTTGTGCTCGGGTCGTACTATTCTTCTCTGCAACATATCAAGAAAAACGGATAAGGATGCGGCCATGCGGTACTTATTCAACCTCTTATAGGTATTCACAAAAAACCTCACTGTATATAGTGAGGTTTTTTGTATGTATCTTACCTCCTTCTCGAACTCGATTGCTGTTTCAGCTGATTCTGTACCTGGGTGAGTATCTCTTGGGCAGAGCGTATCCCTGGAGCTGGTGTTTGAGGGATCACAAGGGAATGTTGGACTGCGGGGTCACTACTTACCGGAGCACCGCTCTCACACGGACACCCTGTGCCACAACCACAACCTCCTCCCGTAGTAACGGTTGTGGTGTTTGAGTTCACTATATTGGTAATAACCACATTCGATGATGTATTACCGGTCACAATGGTACCCCCGGTGCTGCTGCCCGTACCTCCGTTCGCGCTATTACCTCCCGTGTTTGCGGTCACCACTATCGCATTCGTTACGGTTGCAACATTGGTATTGTGGGTAACGATAGTCGTATTCCCCCCACATCCGGAGCAAGGTCCGGGAGCAGAACAGTCCCCGGGACAACTTCCCGGTATGACTGAAAAGGTGACTTGAGTATCCTCGTGATCACTGAATCCACTTTCAACTTGTAGGTACGGCGCGAGCCACGCATCAAATCCAAGCTGCATGGTGCAAGTAACACTATCAGTGAGCGAGAGAGTACCGGGGAGTGATGCGTTAAATCGCAACGTACCGGTACCAATACCCTCTGCGGTAAACATACTTGGATGTCCACTATATATAGTACGAGTATTTGTTGCGCTCACGTAGTGCACCTCAAGGTCAAGTCCTGCACAAAATGCATCGTTGCCCGTGAGTGCGGTGGTACTTGCTGCAACCATCGAGCCGAATCCATGAGCCTCTACTTCTACTGGCAGTACGACATCGGCACTACCCCCACACCCAATCTGGGTATCGTGCGGATCTATCACCTTCAAGTCTAAAATACCCGTATCCATGCGCGCCGGTGCTGCTTCAGTGTCCGTAAAATACGCAAGTGAGTACGCAAGACTTGGCAACATATGCCAGCTCGTGCCAACAAACAGCGCAATGCTGAGTACGTACAGCATACGCGACCGCAATACCCGACCCTCCTGCACCGATGGCTCCCGTACCTCTTGCACAGGAACCTCGTGGAGTGACGGCGAAGCTTGTTGCAAATCCAACACATGCGCTCGCGCCAAGCCAACGCTCCCCCGTAAACTTCGTAGGTCGAGGGTCGATGAGGTCTGTGATGAGGTACGCATATATTAGTAGGTTGGTCTCAAGACTACCCGATACCCATCGATTCCTGCCCGTATCTGCTCAGGCAGTGTTGGTGCAGAATTTTCTCTTTTTGGCGATTGAGGTAAGGGTATTGATGCACGCGTTCTAAATACCGGACTCAGGACTACCTCCTGCACAGGGTCTTCAACAAGCACGTCTCCTTTCTTTCTCCGCAATGCTCGCATGGTCTGAAAGATGGTAATGAGTTCATCCAAAATAATGAGTGCCGCAGGAATAACGATGGTGTAGAAAAAGCCTTCTCTACTTCGTGCATAATCAAGCACAAATCCCAGTCGCGGGGTGGTAACTACCACCTTACCCACAATGGATCCGTACGTAATATGACCGCTGTCACGTTCTTCATTTGCATCTCCTTTGGTAACATACCGAATACTGCCCTGCTCTCGCTCTATGCTCGCAATACGATGCGTCGTTGGTATTTTTTTACCCACATCTCCCCCAAAGGTGACAATGTCGCCCACACGGTACTCGGGTGCAGGAACCACCGTCACCACACTCCCGACCGGCAATACCGGCTCCATAGAGCCGGACTGCACAATCTTAAATTCTACCTTCCCTGGCAACGGCACCATGAGTCCGACAATAAGCACACTCGCAACCAATAATTCTGCGATAAGTATTCCTGCGGCGCATTGTCTGACAAATTTCATGATATTGTTGAGTGCTTCGTATCGTATCTTCCCCCTTAGATGAGAGAGGTTGAACCTCTCTCATCTTGTATGGTTAGCCAGGAAGGTTGTCATCATTAGTTATGGTGCACACGATAGTCTCTCCTTCATCGAGCGTAATAGCGCCCCCCAGTACTGCCGGGCATGGTTTGCCATAACTCGACATACCAACCATTGATACAAAGCTGTATCCTACTCGACCAGTCTCACTGATCGTGTGCGGCGTGTTTGGTGTCACCGACACGGATGTATTGTGTGGCACAAGACCACCATCAACCCGTAATCCAAAGAGGGTTGGTCCTGCCGTTCCTCCATTATTATTGATGACCTGTTTGAAGAGGGTGATGTTTGCAGGGAGATCGTTGTTGGTAATGGTGCAGGTCTTATTGTCACCATCCGCCAGCGTTATGTTTCCCTCAGCATCACAATCACCGCTAAACGAAGCGACGTATCCAGGAATCCCTTCTTCGTTTACCGTATAGACACCAGACGCGACGGTTGTGGACGCACCACTCGTTACGTTAGTGGTGACGATGCCGTTATCAAGAAAGAGTTGGAAGTCGGCAATGACATTATTGCCCCCATTATCATTCACTACCTGCTTAATGACCGTTACGTGTGCAAGTCGTGGTGTATCACCACATACAAAGTCTTCTACATCGCGGGATTGGAAGACCCGAAAGGTCACATCAAGCGTTGCCTTGTCAGACTGTGTCGTATTGTCGAGCTCCTCACCGTTGCAGATAAAGCCCGTACCACGCACCTGTGGCCCGCTTGTAGTTGCATTGTCCTGCGTGATAGGCGATGGAGTGAGCGTCCCCATGCACCACGCCTTTGCAATATAATGCGTCTCACCTGCAGAGAGCGGAGTGAAGGTGTTTGGAGTCCATACATTGTGCGCACTGTCTGCAAGCGCCACGCTCCAGCTCGATGAACCATGATTCAAAAGAGTGTCGAGTGTCTTCACTCCCTCATAGAGACCATTCTCCCCCACCTCGTACACATTGTCACCATCATCAGCCCACCATGCAAACTGGAGATTCTGTGCCAACTCACCATCCCACGTATTATTGATGTCTTCTTGCACATCTCCATCCCCGAGTTCTGGTTCATTGGATGACAGGTCATCATTTGAGGTGAGCGACATGTCCATACATGCCCACGCGTCATTGGTGCCGACATGCAGAGAAATAGTATCTTCACCTTCGTCATCCGGCTTTACGTCCGTGAAGTTAAAGAACGAACGTCCATTTGAGAGATCGTCGGGGTTCCAGCTCGTCGAACACGACGTACCGGGCTCGGGGTACTCGCTTTGCCCTACCCACTGCCAGTTCTCTCCCGCAGTGAGGTCGACATCCGCACACTTGTTGCCATTGTAGTAGCTCTCATTGTCTACCTTGAGGTCAATGACCCCCGCCGCAAAGGTATTGCCGCTTGACTGTTCAGTATCGCCAAAGAACGCGCCGGTGCCACCTGCAACCATAAGTACTGCTGCCAGGATAGTGAGGGTACTAAGTGCAATTTTGTTCATAATCTTTATCATGCTTAATGTGGTGAGTAAAAGACGCTGGTTTCCCCTTCAGCCCGCTACGCCCCTGCACCATAGAAGAGACGTAGTACGGCTAGAGAAGACTAGATGCTTGGCTGAAATGGATTGTCGTTGTTGCGCTGCTGCTCAACCTCAAAGGTAAGGTCAGCGGAGAGCGAGTCCGACTGCGCTTCATTCCCCACCGTAGTTGGTACATTCCATGCAAGACCAAAGTAGTAGGTAACCGAGCCAACCATACGACCATCGTCGGCAAGCCCGTGACAGAGGTCGTAGTTGTTGTGACCGGTTGCAGGGGTTGCTGCACATGCGGGCGTATTTGCGCGTACTGCCTGAAGTGCTGGCCAAATATTGTGAATCTCCCCTACCTCATCAACCGTTCCTGCGGTAATGATGATTGGCTCACTACTGGTACCCTGCCAAATGTTGTCCCCTTCGGTTGGATCCTCTTGGGTATCAATGTAATCCTCTGAAGTGGTGCCCCCATTAGGCTGAATATTCTGAAAGCCAGGAATTGCACCTTGATCAAGCCATGCGTGAAAGGTGATATTCTCTGCGAGCTCACCACTACTTGATGCCGTTCCTTCAGGTATGAGTACGGTGCAGAGATCGAGAAGCGACTCCTCTTCTGGTTCGGAACAGTCATTATCGAGGTCTTGTACGTTATCAATAACAAACCGACCCCACGCGTCATTGTCGTACACATGGAGTGAGATGGTGTTTTCACCCTCATCCCCCGGCTTAATGTCAGATAGGTTGAAGAATTTCAAGGTAGGGCCAAGATCAGTCTCCGTCCAGGTACCTTCGCAGGGAGTACCTGGTTGTGGGTAATGATCAAGTGGTACATTCGCATCAAGGTTTTGGAAGTCTGGCCCAGCATGCCACTCATAGACGGGTATGACACTGTCGCCCACCTCGGTACAAATCATACCGTTGTAATGTGCTTCACTATCAACCTTAAGGTCAAGCGCACCTGCCGCAAACACGTTGCCGGTTGATGTCTCCTCGTCAGAGAAGAACGCACCGGTGCCACCCATAACAAGGCCGCCTGCAAAGACGACCATCGCGAGAGAAAGTAATATTCTATGCATAGTAGTAAATTATGTGAATAAATAATAATAACTGACCGTTAATAAACACGTTTGACATACGCAAACATTACACCATACAGCTCTCGCCGTTTAGCATGCATAAATATTACATATGTAAGCCAAACTGCGGTTCGCACCACATCATTCTAAACTCTAATTTAGAATGATGATTCACTAACCACTGCAAAGCATTTCCCGTGCCCTTCAGCAGGTGGGGTCTGAGCTTGTCGATGTATCAGTGGACACATCACTCAGGCCCCATAGCTGAAGACCAGCCCCCTGATCTTTTCGCATCTACGCTTTATTTCGCGTACCAACGTATCTAAAGCAAACAGTCTCCTTGCCGAAACTACTTGCTCCATCTATAAGTAGACCACCATCCGCATACGTACGTATACGGTATGCACAGTGCAGAACAGGTAATCATAAGGACGAGTCTTTGAGGTCAAGAGATGTCTTTTGTCCGTGAAGATAATGGCTCTACTACTCTTTGTTTGTATGTACGTCCGAATAAAAAATAAAATGGCTTTAATAAAAATATTGACAAAAAAATACCTGCGCAAAGCTGTGCGCAGGTAGGTATCAAAAAAATGAATATTAGTTACGTAACTCTTCGCATATTCTGTCACGAATACGACAAAGTATTTTTTCTGGCATAGGCCATAGGTAGTGGGGAGGCACTTCTATAATGACCTCGGTTGATGAGGGGTCAATGCCACACTCCCAATGTCCGGCAAGAAAACCAACTAACTCAAGTTGACTCGTTGGTCGAAACCAAGTGGGTTGCAATCCGTTCGCAAGATTGTGTGCATTGGGAAATCTGCGTGCAAACTGTTGCATGCAGTGCTCGGGCACCACATCGTATCGAGGTACGCCCGCAAGATGTTCGTGTCTCAAATACCAAAGGAGTGTGCAGAGTATCTTTCGCGGAGTAGAGACATCGGTAAATCGCCTGACGGCCGCAACATCCTCGTAACTATGCACTTGGTTTTCCGCAATATGCCAAATATTAGTGGTGTTCCATCCCTCAAGGGGTAAGAGATGTAATCCAAGGTTTGTTTTTTCTGCAATCCTTTGCACATAATCGGGACCACCCTTCCCCAGACTACCCGGCATCAGACTTGCTACCGATACTGCAATCTTTTGTTTCATCTTGATACTCCCAGAGTTGTATATTCCACTTACGGTTGTACCATGTTATACGCAACACGTCTATACGACTCGTTGAGCGTCGCGGCGTGTGCTATGATTCCGAGCATGGTTAACCGCTTGCGCAGTATTGTTCAGGACGACTTTATCCGCCACAACGCGGTGTTTTTTGTTGGCTCTATGCTCGTCGCCGTTCTCAACTACCTGTATCACCCTATCATGAGCCGCATGATGTCCGTTGAGGATTTTGGTGAAGTGCAAGCGCTTTTTTCACTCCTCACTCAGCTGGGTATTCCATTGGGGATCTTTAATATGATTGCGCTCAATCTGTACACCAACCAACATACGCACGATAGTCCCTCCGTACAACAATTTTCACTCCTCACGCTCTACGTTGCAGGTATTTCAGCACTCGGTATCCTTATTGCCACCCCGTACCTCGTGACCGCATTCAAACTCCATTCGGCATGGAGTCTCGTGCTTGTTGCGGCTACCCTCATCGTGAGTGCAGCCACGACGTTTGGTCGCTCGTATCTGCAAGCAAATCAGCACTTCACTACCGTATCCGTATCAAACATCATTGGTGCGGGCGGCAAACTTATCTGCGCCGTGGTACTTGTTCTTCTAGGGTACGCTACACTGGGTGCCTTGGGTGGCTTTCTTATCGCATCCATCGCCACCTACCTCTATGTGCAATCAAAGGCAGGTGTATATATCGCCCTACCCGAGACCCTCGTGCTCCGGTATACCCCCACCCTCGCCCGTGAACTACGGTACAGTGTACTGATACTCTTTGGCACTGCCCTTATTGCGTTTTTTTCCACCGCAGATGTCATTATTGCAAAATACTTCTTCTCCGCGGAGACCGCTGGTATATATAGTGGCGTGTCAGTCATTGCGCGCATACTCTTCTTTGCGACGGGATCAATCGCTGCGGTACTGCTCTCGCACATCAAACTATCAGAGTCTCCCGCAACCAATCACCATTTCCTTGTAAAAGGACTGGTGCTTACCGCTCTCATTGGTGGCGCAGGTTTACTCATACTGTCACTTGCTCCCCGTTTCATCATTACCTTCATGGTTGGTGAAAAGTATGCACCCCTTGCGTTCTTGCTCCCCATTCTCGCTCTGCACACCTTCATTCTCTCGCTCATTAGTGTGTTTATAAACTACGCTCTCGCATTACGCAAAAAATCTGTTATAGTCATAAGTACCGTCGGTACTATTGCAACGTTTGTGCTACTCGCTAGCACGCATGGTACTCCCCAAGGCATTGCATGGGGGTTTTTGGGTGGGAGTACGCTCACCTTGCTTGCCTGCGCAATAACCTACCTCAAGACGGACGCACCATCCTATGACACCACCAAAGATCAAGACCGTGACGACGCCATCATACTCGACACGACCTCGGTGTATTAGTGTCGTTGTCCCTATCTATAACGAAGAAAAAAATATCCCGCTCCTATACGAAGGACTTGCACAAGTGTTTGCACCCCTCCCCTACACCTACGAACTACTACTCGTGAACGACGGGAGTACTGACCACTCAATTGAGGCCTGTACTGCCTTGGAGACGTCACATCCTGATACCGTCCGCGTCATCGACTTTTCTCGTAATTTTGGCAAAGAGGCCGCAACCACCGCCGGTTTTCACGAAGCGCGCGGTGACGCCGTACTTGCTATTGATGCCGATCTCCAACACCCTCCTACCCATATATCCGAATTTATTACCGCATGGGAACACGGTGGTGAAGTGGTGATTGGGGTACGGGTAAATAATGCAAGTGACTCGTGGATCAAAAAGACAGGTTCTCGCCTCTATTATTCGCTCATTGCACGAATGTCACACACCGAAATACTTCCTGGAGCAACTGATTTTCGACTCCTTGATCGAACGGTAGTCGATGCATTTAAGCAACTTACCGAACGAAGTCGTATGACCCGTGGTCTTATCGACTGGCTCGGGTACCATCGTACCTATGTATACTTTACTGCTCCTGAACGTCTGCATGGTGAGGCTGCGTATGGTTTTTGGAAGCTCGTAAAACTCGCCATTGAAAGCCTGATTGCGCATTCACTCTTTCCTCTACGCATCGCGGGGTACATTGGGGGATTCATTATGGTGTTTGCAACCGCCCTTGGTTCGGTCATGTTTTATGACCGGTACATCACCTCACTCGGGTTTGATTTTAGCGGCCCCGCAATACTTGCTGACATTCTCTTATTTATGGCAGGACTTGTCCTTATTTGTCTGGGACTCCTCGCCTACTACATCGGCCACATTCACACCGAAACACAAAACCGCCCCCTCTACGTCATTCGAAAGAAAAAGTAACGATGGTATCCCATGAAAAAAATTGCTATCACCTCGGTATACGCCAATCCCCTGCACCCTGGGCACGTCGAATGTTTTGAACTCTCCAAAGCGCTCGCCGATGAGCTTATTGTTATTGTAAACAGCGACCACCAAGCACAGCTCAAGCGAGGAGTGCCCTCATTTCAAGATGAGCAGTTTCGTATGCACATTGTTGCAGCACTCAAGCCAGTAGACCGTGTCGTGCTTTCGATTGATACTGATGGATCCGTGTGCAAAACCTTGGAATACATTATTTCGGAACTCAAAAAAGACCCGGAAGTAACCGAAATCATTTTTACCAAAGGTGGCGACCGTTTTGCAGACGAAATACCCGAACGTGCCGTATTGGATTCGTTTGGGGTGCAGATTGTCGATGGACTCGGAGCAAAAACCCACAATAGCTCTGCATTTGTAAAACATATGGCAAACAAAGCAGACGAGGCAAAGTTAAACGAAGAAATTGCCAAACTTCCCGAAGATATCCGTGAGCAAGAGTACCTCGAAGTAGGCTATCGCCCCTGGGGTATCTACTACGTCCTCGAAGATAAGCCGCAGTACAAGGTTAAAAAAATTATTGTCCA
>JAKFXP010000094.1 GCA_021731325.1 Parcubacteria group bacterium | reverse complement strand
AGACCGTGTACCACCCCTGGCCTATAATAGACACGAATCCAAAAATTACGGCTATTTACTTGACTTTTTTGCACAATCCCCTAGTATACAGCGGTGCTACACCAACTCTCACAGCTCTACGCAAATAGCCTGTTTCGTAACTCATTTTTTCCCATGCTCGCCACGGCGGTTATGTCCGTGTTCGGGTTTATATTCTGGCTACTCGTTGCTCGTCTTTTTACCACCGAAGAGGTGGGTCTCGCGGCAACACTCCTGTCAGTTATGAGTATGACGTCTGCACTAAGTCTTGCAGGATTTGATACCGCCATCATTCGATTCTTGGCTCATGACGAAAACCGCAATGCCGTACTTAACACGAGTATCATTTTGGTTGGATTGGTGGCACTTATCTTGTCTTCTGTTTTTGTACTTGCGGTTGACCACATCTCTCCTTCCCTCTCATTTCTTCACGAAACGCCGGGTGCCGCAATTGCCTTTGTGTGTTTTTCGGTCATGGCAGCGGTAAACATACTTACGGACGCTGTCTTTCTCTCGTTTCGACAAACTAAATATAGCTTGATTATCGACAGCACCTTTAGTGCAATAAAGGTTGGTTTACCTTTTGCGTTTATCGGATGGGGTGCGTTTGGTATATTTACCGCTGCGGCAATTGCACAGTCTATTGGTTTCGTACTCAGTATACTGGTCTTGGTGCGTACTTTTGCCTATCGCCCCCGCTTTATTATCGACCGCACGGTTCTCGCTCGCGTGTGGCGATACAGTGCAGGCAATTACCTGTCTGATATTTTTACCTTTCTTCCAAGTGCCCTCCTCCCGGTTATTATTGTCAATCATCTCGGCGCCAATGATTCTGCCTATTTCTATATCATCATGATGATTGTGGGACTCTTATACGTCATTCCCTCATCAGTTACTCGCTCGCTCTTTGCCGAGGGTTCATACGATGAAGCAAAAATTCCGCAACACATACGTCACACACTACGAACCATTACCACCTTTCTTATTCCCGCAATGGCGATCCTTTACTTCGGTGGCGGATACTTACTCCTTTTATTTGGTAAAGACTACTCATCAGAGGGGGTATCTTTTTTGCGAATCATGACTTTGGTGAGTATTCTCGTCACCACCTCTATGTTCTTTGCAGCGCTATTCCGCCTTACCCACAACGTGCGGGGGCTCATCCTGCGTAATGCCGCATATGCGCTCAGTATTATTGGCTGCACCTACCTTCTCTTGCCCTATGGCCTCACGGGCGTTGGCGTCGCCTATGCATTCGCCAACCTGGTTGCCACCGTCGTGAGTTACCTGCTATATGTACAAGATAGAGATGCGCGCGGCATACATACCCCATCACTCGCACATATGATCACCCATGCATATCAACAAGGCACCATATGGATTTCTGAAGAAATTGCATCCCCACTCACTACCATTCTCACCTCAAAGACCCATGCATTTCGAGCGCGACAACAACACACCTATCACCCCTCAATACTTTTTTATCCTGAACTGCCAAAAAGTTATCACATCCTATATAAAGTCTGCCATCGGCTCGGGTACCGCATTACCAACAACCCCTCCAAACACAGCGATTTAATCATTGCATTTGAAGATACCACCTATCGCACCCCAAACCCCGTCCTTGAGCAACTCAAACAAACTCGTCGGATTATCAACATCGACTCGTGTGATATTAGTAAAGAGTATGTCGAAGAGGTGTTCCAGGACGTATTTGGGTATGGTATGAAAATTGACCCCCGCACCCACACTGGTACGTGTGTGCAAAAATCAAACACCAACGCACTTCATGACGGCAAGGTAATCACCTGCCCTACCGAACCAAAAGAAGGGTATGTGTACCAAAAACTTATCGAATCGGATTGCGGAAAAGATGAAGCGATGGACTTGCGTATCTATGTATTCAATAACACCATACCCTTTGTACTCAAGCGGTATAAAAGTATTCATGACCGGTTTGACCGAACCCTCCGCGCGGTATGTGTGGCTACTCTCGACGTCTTAACCGAAGAGGAGGTGCGCCTGGTAGTGACCTTTTCGCAACGGATGGGGCTTGATTATGGTGAGCTTGATGCACTACGTTGCAGCGAGACTGGCATACTGTATATCGTTGATGTCAACAATACTCCCGCTGGTCCTTTGAGTGTATTGCGAAAAGATGTTGAGGAGTTCCCAAAATGGATTGGAACCCTGTGTGACACGTTTGTATCGGAGTTTGCACGCCCACCCTTTATGGAACATAAAAAACGTATCTAATCGTATGAAAAAAAAATTCAGTCATCTATTTCCAAAGATTGTTACTCGTATCAATGAACGAGTGGTGTGGCCTCTAAAAACAATGTTTGCAGCCGAAACTGACTATCGACGGGCACGCACCGGCCAGCATGGAGCGCGCATCAAAACAATGGTGTGTTACCCGGAAAAACCGAAGACCTTTCACGCACTATACAAAATAGCGCACCGGCTCGGGTATCGTATCACCAACAAACTTGACCCGCGCGCCGACTGCATTATCCGTTTTGAAGATACTACCTACGGCACGTCATTTCCCGAACTCGACACGCTGGCACACGCCCGCACCGTTATTAATGCTCGCTGTACTGACATTAGTAAACGTCATGTTGAGGAAGTGTTTCATGAGGTGTTTGGGTATGGCATGAAAATTGATCCACGACACTATACCGGCACCTGTGTACAAAAATCAGATATGAACGCACTCCATGACGGCAAGGTAATCACCTGCCCTACCGAACCAAAAGAGGGATACATCTACCAACGCCTCATCCATAACAACGTGGATGCAGACACTGCAGAAGATCTGCGCCTCCTCATTATGCAGGGCACGATTCCTTTTGTTGCTCGTCGTTTTAAGCATACCAGTGACCGCTTCAACGAGACGGTGCATGCTGAGGTAGTTGAAACAGTCGAGGTGCTCACCCCAGAGGAGGTGCGTCTCGTGCACATCTTTTGTGAACGGATGGGACTCGATTATGGAGAAATTGATTCTCTCCGTGATCGCACGGACGGCAAGCTGTATCTCATTGATGTCAACAACACTCCCTCAGGTCCAATGGGTACGGTCTATGAATATCTCGAAGGATCTCATCTATGGGTGACTCGTATGGCACAGGCGTTTAAGAACACATTCCTTGATGTCGCGTGATAGTTTCTTCGTATACCGCCAGTACCCGTGCTGCATGTTCCTCGATACTAAACTGCAACGCATGGGTTGCAGCTTTTTCTGACATACGTACCAACTGAGCTTTGTCACCCAATAGCAGCCGTATCTTTTCTGCAAGCACCTGTGGGTCAGCAGGTGGTACCAAATACCCCGTCTCTCCATCAGATAGCCACTCTCCAATACCCCCAACATCACTCGCAATAACGGGACGCCCGACACTCATTGCTTCAATTCCCACTTTTCCAAAAGGCTCCGGCCATACCGAGGGAACGACCAGCGCAGTGGCTGTTTTGTACTGCTCATACAACTGTTCGCGTGTTTGGTATCCCAAGAACGTAACTGCTTCCTCTAATCCAAGTACTCGTACCAGCTGTTCGAGGTCTTTGCGGTACGCCCCTGATCCTGCAATACGCAACTGCACCTCCGGATGCGTCTCTCGAAGCAGCTGTATCGCCTGAATCACGTATTGAATTCCTTTAATTTTTTCAATCCTCCCAACGTATATCAAGGTACTCAGTTGTGTATTGATGGGCACCGGACTAAAGAGGCGAGTCGCATTGGGGATATAGGTAGCAGGTATCCCCTCTTTTTTAAGCTCGGTTTGCATATATCGACTCAGTGCAATAAAGGTGTCGACATTGCGAAAACCAAGACGGTAGACCTTTCCGTTTATGTACCGATGGTACAGATAGTGGAGCCACCCCACAAACGTCAAATGTTCCTTACCAACCTTCCCCTCCGTAAAAAAGTGGAGCGGAAATGCCCACAAGAGCAACCCCTCCGTAAAGTCCTCCGATCCATGAATCGTCACCACGGTAGGATATGCGCGCAGCAAAAAAAGAACCGAGGGTGATACCTGACTCATGGTATGGAGCTGTACCAGGTCGGGTTGATACTCTGCAAGAACTTTTTTGAGTGCACGGTATGAGGCGGGATAAAAACATCCAAAAAGTGGTTTGAGAAACCCGGGGGTTTTTGAGAATGCTTTGAACGAGTAGTCGTTAAAATGAGGTAGTTCGGGTCGCTCGTCACCAGCAAGCACCTTCACCGTATGCCCCATTGACTCCAGTACTGGTTGCAAAAGCACCATGCCATTTTCGGCCCCTCCCCCCTCGTATCCCAAACTAGTCACCCGTAATATTTTCACATCTTCTTCGATTACCGATAGATATCCACTCCTCCATTGCTGTAGACTCGATTTTTGTTGTCTTCCAAAAACGAGATGGGGTACTCGTACAAAATAGAGCGTCCGTTAAAGGTGACGGTTGCCGTACCCTCCTTGTTCGCAGGACTTACGTATACGTATGTTGCTTTTTGAATGGTGGCCGGATGGAGATGTTGTGACACCCCACTCAAAATAGTTGACCGTAGTTTATTTTGCGCATGACGATCAGCTTGAATGACAAGCATAGAATCACCGGTACGTGCCATATACTCGTCTGAACGTGCGTCAAGCCATACCGTACCCGCAACCTCAACCCCTTGCACCACGTACTGCCTGTAGTCACTTCCGCTATTATTAAGATGGAGTGCCGGTGGGGCACCTCCTATCAACTGACTGATGACACTGGTCGAGTACCAAAAGAATCCGAGTAGACAAACCGCAACCAATGTTTCTCCTACACGTTCCACATCGAGTGACCTGCGATATCTTGTTTTATTGACGAGATATTCTATACCAATACAGAACGCCGTGCAGAGCACCGCGACCCCAACAACCATAAAGGGCGCGACCACATACATCGACTGTTGTAATGCGCGAAATACTCCATACTCATTGGAAAGCACCGGCAAGACCATGGTCAAAATCACAAACACCATCGAAAAAATGGCAAGTAGGTAAAATTCGCTGTCGATATACCGCACCCGCGTACGGCGCGCAACCACATAGAGTAATCCTACTATCGTGGCAATTTGTAACAGTTTTCCAAGCAATTGCCCGACGAGAGAGACCCCCTTACGTCCATACTTCCCCAATGTCTCACCCACCCCCGTGACCGGTAACACTTCTGGTGCCTGTGCCTCAATCGCATACGATGCAAACGTGTCCTCCGAAAAAAAGTACTCAGGATGTTCCGCGCGCATCGGCTTTACTACCTCGTCCATATATCCCGACAGGTCTTTTTTTTCAACCGGCACCCCAATACCCATTAGACGCAATACATCAACCGATCGATCTCCTTCACGCGCGCCCCCTTGTGCTACCTCCCAGGTCTCCTGAAGCACGCGCTCAAGATGTCCTCCGGTATGAGTAATGACCATCGTCCACCCCGCACCCATACCTATAAGTCCTACCACCATCGCCACCGTGATTCGTTTTTGTTTATTGGTGGTGAGATGTTCGTGCAGATCAAGTGCCGTCGTCTGAAATACCGCTCTATGTTTATGTCGCTTAAGTATGCGGAGAAAAAGAGGCATACCGACGGTCGCGAGTGCAAAGATAAAAAGGGTAGTATAGGTGGTTGAGTAGTGAGACAACACAACCCCCGTACCCATAGCAAGGAACAAAAACTGACGAACCTGCAAAGAAATCTGTTGCTTAAAGAGTATGTAAAGCATAAGCCCATAAAACAGAAACGCAATTTCTTGTCGTGCCAAAAAAGGCATGTCCTGAAAAAAAGTCGGGAAGGCAAAGAAAAACACCCCCGCCATAAACGCCATGCGACGATCAACCCAATTACGAGCTATGAGATAGGCGATACCGGGAGTAATCGCAAAGAGTATTGGGTACAGTACCTTATAGAGATATTCATCGGGAAAGGCAAGGAGGTTTGAAAACAGAGTGGGTAAGATCGTAATACTCAAGCAGGCATTATATGCATCCGTGTAGGTGGCAACACTCCAGACCCCCGCCTGTTTTGCAAGCTCAAATACAAAAAATTCGCGTTGTATGTCGTGACCAGAAATGTGCCACCCCCTGAGCGATGTCATAAGCAGGAGCGCCAATGACATGAAGAAAAGAGCAATCGGTATGACATTTCGTTCCACCCGATCACTTACCCGCATGAGTGCAAAAATATACCCACCCATCAAAAGCAGCATGGTAAGGGTGAGTGTATTGTCAGCGCCATTATTGAGTCGTATGGCGCCACACACACTCATGACCACAAACACAGTGGGTGTAAACGCCCATACCAAACTTTTGTGAGTATCCGTAAACCAGTAGCGTGGCAACCACTTCCCCTCCACCTCAAATCGAGCCCATGCCCATGCGCCTAACATCGCGCAAAGCATCGTCACCATAAAAAATGCCGGATGTGCATCGAGTGGTCGCAAGACACCCGCAAACGGCAAGAGTAGATTACCGAGCAATCCTACCCCCATAAGGAGGAGTATGCTTGAGCCTACCGTCAGTCCGACACGACCCCACCACTCAATGCGACGAATACGTAAGGCGTGAAGGAATAAGGTACCGGGTACTATCAGCAAAAAAGTACCGCCGATAATATTCAAAAGCTGAAATGGATTTGTATGAAGGTAGGTGAGTATACCAAAACAAGCCCACCAGAGCATCAGTACTCCCCTTGCATATTGTTTTGTAATCCGTATTTCACCCATACTTAGTATGTATTATAGAGAATCGTACACTGCTTCAAGCCGCGTGACCACCGTACCCCATGAATACTTCTCAGCATGTCTCATGCTTTTTTGAGAAAGTTCAGAAATGCGCACTGGATCATTCGCGAGCGCGGTAATCGCGTCAGCAAAACTTTCAGGTGATGGATCGTCTACCAACACTCCCACCTCTCTAATTAACTCGCGAATACCAAGCACATTTGAACCGATGATAGGGAGACCGGCGGCCATCGCTTCAAGTGCAGAGAGGGGCATACCCTCTTTATCGGAAGGTAGTACGAACACCTCGGCGTCCCGCTGAAATGCCCGCACCTCTTCGGGAGTTTTTCGTCCCACAAAGGTTACGCGTCCGGGAGCTACCCGATACGCCAACTCCTCTAACATAGCACGATCTTCACCGTCACCGACAATGGTGCAGTGGACGGGCACGGTCATGCGTCCCACCGCTTCGACCAATCGGTCAATGCGCTTCTGGTTTGCCAATCGACCCACCGAAAGGAGTTTGAGGGGGCCAGGTGTTTTTACGCGCACCTGCGTATCAACATAGACGCGATTTACTCCATTGGGTACTACCACCACCCGACGGGGCAGCACCCCATGTTTTTCGACCACCAGTGCCGCTTGTTCAGCAGAAAACACAATGACTCGGTCTGCACTCCGCAACACGTACCCGAGTATATATTTTTTATACCAAAGAAACAGGGGGCCGAGTACGCCAGAAGGTTCAACATCGAGATGAAAATGAGCAATATACGGGAGCTTACGAAGGCGTGCAGCAATACGTGCAATCTCCGGTATCCCTGCTTGTGCGATATGCACATGCATACGCGTGTGTGCCGGCAATCGAAGTAGCGTCCACAAAAGACCAAAGAGTATGGGTGTGTGTGCCACTTCGACACTCGGCAAACGACGAACACTGAGGCGCGTGTCCTCAGTTGTGTGGGGGGTGTTCCCGCGCCCAATAGTGCTGGTGAGTACCTGTACCACATACCCCCGGTGTGCCAACTCGTGCGCAAGCTCTTCTGCAACCACCTCCATACCCCCGACGTGGGGGGGATAATACCCTACCACATGAGCGACGGGTGGTTTTGGGTTACAGATATTCTGATAGAGTTCGTTGTGGGTACGTGCGCGAGTACCCCAATCATACCCCTGGTATATTTTATCCCTCCCCGCACTCCCCAACATCTCTGCATGCTCCGGATTAACCAATATCTGTCGGAGTCGCTCTACAAACGCACCGGTATCTCCAGACTCAACCACATACCCGGTGACCCCGTCATCAATCATGGTGGGGATACTACCTACTCGGGTACTCACGACCGGCAACCCCGCGGCCATTGCCTCGAGGATGACTGTTGGAAAACTATCATTGGTGGTTGGTAACACAAACACATACCCTTCTCGGTATACCTCCGCCATAGCATCCCCCTCTCGTGTACCAACAAAAGAAATAGCCTCTCGTACTCCCAACGCTTCTGCCTCTGCCTCGTAGACCGATTGCATATCACCCTGCCCAACAACCAGAAGATGGGTCTCGGGTATGTCGTTTCGAAGTGCGGGAAGCGCTCGTAACACCGTCCGGAAACCCTTATGTCCTTCACCGCGCCCGAGTCCATTAACAAACACAATGGTACGATTGTGGGTATGCCGCTCGTAGGGAGGAGTAAAGAGATCCGGATCAGTGGCAGGATTGATGGTACTACTCTTCCGTATATGCCTCCCCATAATGCCAAACCGCACAAAATCAGATGAACAGACGATGTGTGTTGCTTTACGTACCAGAAACGGAAGTACCCCCTTTTCGTAGAGTCCAATAATACCGTCGAGGATCCAGGTACCTTTTTTCATCGTACCCGCATGGTAGTGCAGTATCAAAGGTGTCTTTTTTGCAAAAAATGCAACCACGTCCCCAAGACCCGGCACCGGCATATGAATATCAATGAGGTCGGGATGCACGGTTTGTATTATACGAGGCACCGTTCGAAACCAACTAAACGAGAAAGGGGTATTTGAGACCTTATGGCCATACCGCAGTCGGTATATAGTAAGCCCATCGCGCTCCTCAATATGCTCATACCCGGTCTCAGAGGTCGTAAGCACCACCACATTCCACGCATGCTCGTGTCGCAGACGCTTACCCACTTCGTACGCATACCGCTCCAACCCTCCGCTATGGGGCGGAAAATAGGGTGCAACTATTAGGAGTGTTTTTTTTAACTCACTCATACGATTAATTCACCATTGGTCGCATAGGTAACCTTTGCATGCCCCTGTATATGTTTGAGGACTCGCTCAAGACGATCCCAATCTCCATGAGCGTCTACTTCCCAACTATGTCCCCAAAGGTGGAATACGCCACCGTGTTTGACCACGTATTCAAACATCGCTATCGCTTGAAAATCCCACTGGCGATAGAGACGGAAGAAGACAACCGGATTATACCCCACAAACCGAAGAAGTGGCCACACGTCAAGCCAGTGTTCGTAGGTGTGCACACTCGTATCCAACTCATACGTATTAGTATTTCTAAAAGAAAATCTTCGTACCGTGCGCGCAAGATGAAAACCCGCCTCTTTGGCCAGCTGCGCATGTACGGGGGTATGTTTGCCCGCAGGGTAACAGAAACTCGTAATAGGTACCCCCACCACGTGCTCCAGATGCGCACGTGAGCCCGACATCTCTTCTCGCACCTCATCGTCTACAAGGGTCGTGAGCCACCGATGGGTCATCGTATGTGCTCCAATCTCATGCGTGTGTGCAAGGGTACGTATATCATCATCAGTAATCCGCTCTGCATCAGAAAACTCTTGATCATGGGGCGCAATATAAAAGGTACCCTTGATACCATATTGATCAAGAAGTAGTGCGAGTTTGGTGTCGAGTCGATGCCCATCGTCCCAACTGGTCGTTACGACGGGACCTACGCACACCTGTTCGATTCTGGCATAGAGTTCGGTAATGGGAGTGAAATTTTTTTCCCAATCAAACCACTCGTGTGCCAGCTGCATAGAGTATGTGGCCATGCGATCCCGAAGCAACGAATCCCCCACTACCCGAAGCAGCGATTGTTTGAGTACAGAAGCAACTGGTTCACAAAGTATGATGCGTTCCTCATCTATCCCGTACGTTGCATATGCCGGCTCATTGGTGGTAATAATCGGCAGGCCGCTTGCGAGCGCTTCTTGCATCGCAAGGGTAAAGAGTTCGCCCTGCGCGGGGAACACAAACACGTCAACCGCACGGTACAGTGCCGCAAGCGCCTGCTGATCGAGGGCGCCGAGTACATGCACCCCCGGCGTTGCGCTCCACGCATGCGGAGTAGTACCCGTCCCCACAAAAACCACTTCGTATGCAGGGTCACGCGCAGCGTACACTTCGGCGTATCCTTTTTTTGGTACCAATCGACCCACAAAAAGTACCAACGGACGATTGATAGGTAGGTGGTATCGCGCGCGTACCGCGTCGCGCTCTTCATTCGAAGTTGGAGGGTGGAATACCGAAAGGTCGATACCATTTTTTAACTCCAGCACTTTGTGGGGAGGTACCTGATAGGTATCCAAAAAATCACGTACGTTTTTATTATACACAATGATTTTTTTACTTGCGGTAAAAATCCAAGACCCCCACGTGTGGTATACCAAGCGCTGAAGTGCCGTAACCAGCCCATTGGGATGCACCACCATACCGACATGCTGCGTGAGCACGAGCGGCTTTTTGAAGCGACGGGCGGCAAGGTACGTCACCCATGACGACAGGTAAAATACATCGTGGAGATGTACGACGTCGCTTGCTCGCACCGCGCGCCATATTGTTCTCAGGAGCGTGAGTCCTCCCAAGGGAAAAGGTATGCCAAAGGTAGTATCAAAAAAATGTATACCCGGTACACGATGTACCGTTATTCCGGATTCATCCTGCACCCCCCCAATAATCCCCGGAGACGTAAAGGTGACCACTGTTACCTGATGCCCTTGTGCCGCAAAACTCTTTGCTTGTTTTTGCGCTACTACTTCAAGGCCACCGACGTGGGGTGGGTAATAATGTGAGACCGAAAGAATGTGCATGGTACGTATTGCCTAACTATATCCCTGAAGTGCCCGGCACCCTTTGGTCATTGGGAAGGAATGAGACCTTCTCACGGGGACGCCAAAACAAGTTTCGCACAAACATCAGAAGAATACGCGACCCATCATAAAACGGACGCAAGTTTGTTTGTCCCGCTCGTGGTTCGTAACTAATAGGCACTGCGTACACCTCCTCTCCCAACTTAGCCATTTTAGTCACCATCTCCATTTCAATGGCAAATCCCGAGGAGGTGAGGTGGGGATGGAGTCGCATCAACGCCTCCCGAGTCCAGGCAAAGTATCCCGTCAACACATCGGTTACATTCACCCGGTATATATACCGAACAATATGAGCAAAAAACCAATTTCCCGCACGATTAAGCGCGGTCATCGAGCCCGGTGCTATCCGGCCGCCAAGGCGCGAACCTACCACCGCCGTACAAAAACGAGAGTCGAGCAACTCAACCAAACGAAGTATCTCCTCGGGTCGATACGTTGCATCCCCATCGAGCATGACCACGTACGCCGCATCTTCAGGAACTTCTGCAAACCCCTTACGCATTGCATTACCCTTCCCTTGTTTACGTTCACTAATAACTGAGGCACCTGAGGCTTGCGCAATTTCAACCGTACGATCCGCTGAATTATTATCGATGACAATAATCTCCAGCGAGTACCCCTGAAACAACAACTGATCACGAGGAAATCGTTCAATTACTTCACCAATACCTTTTTCCTCGTTGTAACACGGAATCAGTACGACTATTTTTTTGTTGGTATCTTCAGTCATGAGCGTGGTGTGGGGGCTCGTTAGTTTGCACATAAGACACCATGCTCCCTCAAAAAGAGAACATGGTTTGTGATTGGTCTTATTAGAGACCGCTGGGGCTGTAAAAAAGTGCTACACGCGAATCTTACGGAAACCGTATATAAATACGTTGGTCAGATTGGTCAATCTCGATATCGAGTTGTGTGCCCGACGCAGTATCGTCGACCGATATCGTGTCCTCAACGCGATATCTCTCATCTGGACGAATGGTCGTACCCCACCGCTTGATTTCTTCACGGACACCCTCTCGCGTACGATATGCAACCAACGTGTACTCACGATCCTGCACTTCTTGAGAGTGAATCTCAAAGGAATACCGCATCACCACAACACCCTCCGAAGAAGTGCTGGTGATGGGTTGTTGCACAAAATACAACTCGGTAAACGCTTCTTGAATTGGAATAATCTTCCATGCTTCTGCAAGCGCTCGGAAGTGCGTCCACCCACTCCCTACGACAAGAATAGCCACTATGGCCACGAGGATAAGGATGACTCGGCTTCTCGCAGGTACTGTGTTTCGCAAAGATGGTGTACGTTCGACCATGAATCTTCTGATATCTGACAAACTGCGCATACGCACTACAAGTCCAGGAGTTCTTAGTGGTAGTATATATAGGTATCTTGTGTACTTGTATGAATACGACACTGTTGACTCCCGCTATGCCGGACAGTAACATTATTTTTCAAAAAATTCAAGTAGGGGCTCACTTTTTCGAACACATTGCTCTTCTGTCAAATATGAGCTACCATACCCTCCTATCGGCCACTTTTTTCGCCCGTTGGCCGGTACCATTGTCACCCTAAAAAATAATTGAGATTCAAAGATTATGAAATGTGTATTGCTTGCCGCCGGCAAAGGTTCCCGCATGATGCCTCTGACCGAGCATACTCCCAAACCTCTCTTACGAGTGGGAGGTATTCCGCTTATGGTGCGGATTTTAAACCTCTTCCCTCCTGAAGTGGATGAGTTTATTGTGGTCGTGGGGTACCGCGGGGACATTATTCGCGAAAAGATTGGTGCAACACTCCTTGGACGCCCCGTGACCTACGTGGAGCAAGAACACGTCAATGGCACTTTTTATGCCCTCAAGAATACCGAACATTTACTTCCAAAAGATGAATCGTTTTTTGTCGTGTACGGAGATGATATGCATGACCCAAAAGCGATTGCAGACATGCTTGCCTACGAACGAGCACTCCTCGTGCATACCGTCGAAAACCCTCGTGCATACGGAGTCATTAGTACTAATGATGCGGGTGTAGTAACCGCCATTCATGAAAAACCAGAGTTTCCCGCATCTGATCTAGTGTCCACCGGAGTACTGCTTCTTACGCCCGATATATTCAGTTACGAGCCTCCGGCGCTCCCAAGTGGCGAGTTTGCGCTTGCTGATGCAGTCGGGCTCCAGTGCGCTGAAAAACAAATTCAGGCGGTACGTTCTAATTTTTGGTTCCCCGTTTCTAATCCGGACGATTTGGCGGCGCTTGAGAGTCATTTGGAGCAGCGTCGTGGAGATGTGACACATGCTTTGTTCATGTCAGATGAGCATACACACCCTCTCACCACCAAATAAGTTAGATGAAAAAGCACCCCGTGGGTGCTTTTTAGTATCATGTGTATTGCTGTAAAAACGCTACTCCCGTGGGAATATCTTCCAGGCGACCGACTGGGCACCAGAGCGGCTGTGCCACAACCGTAATCGGAGCATCTTTTGCCAACCCCGTCACCATGTCGGTGAGACGTATCTCACCGTCTATTTCGGGTGCCTCGTACGCAAACACGCGCTGGTCTAATACCATGGCACCTGTGTTAATAAGGTTTGATTTTGGGTGTATTGGTTTTTCTTCAATATCAATCAGGGTGTTTTGAGAAGAGATAGTAAGTACACCATACTGTTCCGGCTCACGTGATACGGCGCCCAGAATAGCAAGTGGTGCTTGTGCAAGTTCAGCTAATGCAGGTTTTCCATGCAAATCATCGGCAAGCATGACCATAAAACGATCATGTAATACCGACTGTGCAGTGCGGAGTGCGCCACCGGTTCCTTTTTGGGCCGATTGTTCTACATAGGTAACCGGCATACCCTGATACTCAGTACCAAAATAGTCCTCAATCTGTTCTTTGAGGTATTCGACTACTAACACCAATGAATCCACTTCATGAGGAAGTGCGTCGATAATATGGGTAAGGAGGGGACGACCAGCAACCTCAATGAGAGGTTTTGGTCGTTCGAGGGTAAGTGGTCGCATACGCGTCCCTTTGCCCGCAGCTAATATAACACATTGCATAAGAGTGCTATACTACCATGTAATATTATTTTGTCAAGTAAAACTACCCGACCTCAAGTATTGAGATCGGGTAGTGTCTAATCGCGGTACCTCCGGTAGTTGTGCCACCCTCCTCCATACCGAGGGTGGTGCCGATAATATCGAGGTGGAGGACGATAGTAGGGGCGATTGTACTGGTACCGATACAATGGGCGGTAGTAGGGACGATTGTACCCATACCCTCCACCGTAATACCGTGGTCGATAGGAGTACCCTCCATACGGAGCAGGGACATACCCCGCGCCACCTGCATAGTGATATGCACAACCGGGCAAAAACATTACAACGAACAACAAAACGAGTAGTACTCGCATAACACACCTCCTTGGGCGTAGTAGTGAAAACTACTTATATTATATCATGCGTAATAGAAATACGCAAGTATTTGAACCATAACAACAAACGACCCTGGAATGGGTCGTTTGTTTTGCACAAAACCAGCGCACAAGGTCTCTAGAAGTGCGTTTAGCGCACTTCTACTCCTTACAGGAGCAGTACACCGTATGGCTCTTTTTCACGTGCTGCGCACTCAAAAACAGCTCATACGGTCCGTAGAAGTGCGATTAGCGCACTTCTACGCCCATAGAACGTGCGGTGCCGGCAATAATCTTTGCGGCCTGTTCTACGTCATTAGTATTGAGATCAACCAGTTTTTCTGTAGCGATTTCACGTATCTGATCCATGGTTAGTGCCCCTGCCTTGGAGGTGAGATTTTTGCTCGACCCCTTATCTTTACCAATCTTTTTCAAAATAAGGTTTGATGCAGGGGGTGTCTTGCAAATGAAATCGTAGGTACGGTCTTCATACACAGAAATAACCACTGGAATAATTGAGCCAATCTTATCCTTGGTTGCCTCATTAAACTTGTTAACGAAGTCACCAATATTGATACCTGCCTGTCCGAGGGCAGGACCAATGGGAGGAGCTGGATTTGCCTTCCCTGCTGGAATTTGGAGCTTTACTTGCTTTTTTACCTTTTTTGCCATAGTGGTGAGATACTACCTTATATTCTGCGAACCTGCAAGAAGTCGAGTTCGACGGGAGTTTCCCGCCCAAACATCGGCACCAGCACTTTAACCTTACCTCGCTCCTCGTCTACTTCCCCGACCTTACCTTCCAGGTCTTTGAACGGCCCATCAGCAACCACCACTGCATCATCTACCGAAAGGTCAATTTTATGTTTGACGGTGTCAGATTGCATACGCTTGAAGAGAATGGCGATTTCTTTCTCTTCAAGGGGTAATGGTTGCACCCCCGACCCTACGAAGCCGGTCACG